>JAPOZE010000202.1 GCA_026706225.1 Acidobacteriota bacterium | reverse complement strand
GGCTGGATGGAGGTGCAGGGAAGGGGGTAGCGGCCTTCCCTTCCCTGCACCTCCATCCAGCCTACGAGTCACTGCTTCCTGATCACCCAACAAATCAAGGCCTGCAGCCGCAGGCAGGCCAGCAGCGCCACACGATGACCAACGAACACGACAACGCCGTCAACCCCGAATGGTGGGCCGAATTCGAAGCGGTCCGGCACCGCCCCTTCGAGCTTCACATGAAGTACGCCTTCATCCACACCTACAAGCCCGTCCTCGACGACGCACCCTTCCGGTCGTTCGAGACGACTGCAGAGTACCGGCAGTGGTGCAACCGGCACCTGCCGAAATGGCTGGGTTATGGGACCGATTAGCTACAACCAGGTCGAGGAGCTGCGCGACGCCCTCGATCGCCACCAGGTCACCTATCTGTTCATCGGCAAGACAGGAGCGATTCTCTACGGCTTTCCCGATACGACACAGGACGCCGACCTGTTCGTGCGCAAGAGCCGAGCCAACGGAAGAGCATTGGTCCGAGCGCTCAGGGATCTCCGATTCGATATCACAGACAGTCAAGCCGCGGACATCGAACGCGGCAAGGATTTCGTGCAGCTCAAGAACGGTCCCTTCGACGTGGACCTCGTCTTCGCGCCCGACGGCATCGACCGGTTCGAAGACGCTTGGCGGCGAGGTGCCAGTATTGGTGGCTTTCCGGTCTGCTCGCTCGACGACATCATCGCCAGCAAGAAGGCGTCCAACCGCCCCAAGGACCGGGAGGCGCTGCCGAGGCTGGAAAGCTTCCGGCGCTATCTCCTGGAGCGCGGCAGACCTGACCGCCATCGTCTGCCCAGCCTGCCAGCGGAAAGGCAACAACACAGGTCGCGCGCCGGCTACAGCCGATAGTGAACCTTGCTTTGGTCCTTGAGACAATCAACAGGGTAGTTGGGGGCGGCGACCTCAGAAGGAAAGTTATTCTCGTCTAGTCGGCGGTCGGCCGCGGGGATCCAGGCGCACTACTCGCCGAGCCACTGAGGCGCGACAGGGAAGGGAAGTAGCACTGTTACTCACGCCGCCTTCCCGCCCTCGAGGACTCTTCCCAACTCAGGTGGAAATCATGACCTTAACCGGCAGACGACGAGACGTAATATTGGATCCGGATGAAATGATCTCGAAGGCTAAATCTCTGCAGCGGGCTGCCAAGAAATTGGAATGGGATTGCTCGCAGTCGCCCGACTTGGATCCCGTCCTTTTCACGGGCCTGCTCGTCTCCGGACCGATCCTGCTTTCGCTCGCTACAGAAATCGCGCTGAAGGCATGGCACTGTCGTGAACGGAAGCAACCGCCCCAGCCCACCCATGATCTTTTCGACCTGTTCAGTGGTTTGGAAGCCGACACAAGGACGGCGCTCGAAGCAAAAATGCCCGGGTGGCCTATGGTTCCGAGGGAGTCTCCCTTCACACACGGGTCATTGCCCGACCTCTTGTGGTTTCACAGGGACGCCCACAATGACTGGCGCTATAGTCACGAAACACCATCTGCGATGTGCCGAAGCGGTGAGCTCGACCAGGCCCTGACAGTCATTATCGAGGCCTACGAAAAAACCAGACCCTGCACCTGTCGTGGGTGGACCATCCGAAAGACCTTTCCTCCCATGCTAGAGGGAAGTGGGAGCACTGTGAAAACGGTTAAGACCACATGGGCAACCTGACGCGAGCGGATCAACTCGATCTGCTGTTCTCCGCCCGCTACTCTGAAAGCGACATGGGCTTTGTGGGTCGCAGTCTCGCCCTTTGCTGTCTGCCCCGTACGAGTCCCGGCACTCGCACCCAGTACGAGCGGGTCAACGGCCCCTACACGCTCTACATGATTGCCGGCGGCGGCTGCAAGCTCCCCTACGGGAACCTTCCCAGGCTGTTGCTCGCATGGGTCGCCACCGAGGCTGTCAAGACCCAGAGCCGCGACCTCCAGTTGGGGGCCTCCCTGTCTGAATTCATGCGCCAGTTGGGAATCTACAACACCGGGGGAAGGCTTCACAGACGGGTCAGAGATCAGATGGAAAGACTCTTTTCCGCCCAGATATCGCTGGTCTACGAAGTCGTTGCGGGCAAGGTTCGCAGCAGCTCGCTGATCGCGGAACATGTCGAGTTCTGGTGGAGCCTCAAGGATCCGGATGCGCCGGCATTCTGGTCGAGCTGGATCCGCCTCAGCGAGACTTTCTATCACGACATCGTCAGCGCGCCGGTTCCCATAGACCTCAATGTCCTCAGGGCGCTCAAGCGATCGTCACTCGGCCTTGACCTCTACCTGTGGTTGGTCTACAGGATCTTTTTGCTCAAGGGGCCGGTGCAGCTTTCCTGGCGCCGGCTCTACCGCCAGTTCGCTGCCCATCCGGAGAAAGCCGGCAACAAGCTCCTCGTCAACGATTTCCGCAACAAGTGTTTGCGGGAACTCAAGAAGATCACCATAGCCTGGCCGGATCTGAAATATTCGACGGCCAGGGGCGTACTGATTCTCTATCCGTCGAAGCCGGCCATAGCGCCTTCCGCCAGAGCAGGGAATTGACATCCCCGCCTGTCGGCAAAGCTTTTGATGTTGAAGGGGATACCTGTAATGAATCTTTCCACAGACTCGTGTGATTTTGGAAAGTTTTCATTGGACAAACAGCTATACTTCTGAGCAAGGGTTTTTGGACAAACAGCTATACTTCGACAAGAACGGTTGGACAAACGACTACACTTAAAAGAACAGGTAGTTTCTCAAATAATTAATACAACACGTAGTAGTCAGCTCCAGCCTGTGGAAAACTTCGATCTGTCCCTGTGGGGGAGACCCCCACACCCCCCACCAACGGTGCCCGATCCTTACAAGCCTCGAACCAACATCCACCAACACCACAAGCGGCGAGCCCTACGGGCTCTGAGAGAAAAAGCACGCGCATCTATGACGCAAACAGCTTCGCCCGGTACCCAGGACCACCTACGGGACGGACGCTCTGTTTTTCCTGCGAACCCCGAGAGGTGAGTATCGGTGAAGACGCGCATATCGCTCAACGCCTGTCAGCACGCCATCGTGATCACCCGCCGCTGGGGCCGGGAGGGCATTCCATTGGAACTCGATGGCGTGGAGCAAAGAATTACCGATATCGAGATGCGGAGGGGGCGATGGTACAGTGCCGGTCGCCGCTTCACTCGCCAGGAGCAGGAGCTGCTGAGCCAGCGGGCGCGGGCCATCATTGAGCAGGACCGCGGTCCCCGGGTCCCGCCGGCAATTTCCATCCGGGAGTGTCAGCAGGCGATCGAACTCGCCGGCGGCATCAGGATTTCACTCCGAGGAGAGGAGCGTCTGATCACCGAAGTCAGGACCGGCGGGGCAGGGAACTCCCGATGGTTCGGCGGAGGCCTTCGGTTTACTGCCAAGGAGCAGGAACTTCTGACCAGTGTGGCTAGAACCATCCTCCAACATAGCCGCAAGGCAAAAGGGCAACTTCGTCTGCCGTACCTGGAGTAGTAGGACAAATTCACCTTTGCCTGAAACTAAAGTCAAGACCGGCGGGGCAGGGAAGTTCCGGTGGTTATGCGGCGACCTTCGATTCAGCGCTACCGCAACAGCCTGGCTGACCCACTTGGCAAGAAAGCGATGGCTGGGCAGCTATTGTTGTTTCGATGCCGGTGCTCCGGTGCTAATGAGGAGACGAGAAGCTAGTGGAGTGGTTCAACAATCCATGGGTAATTGGAATTGGCGGAGGTATCCTCAGCGGCTTGGGAGTCACTGTGGTATCTCGAATACTTTTCTCCCGACGGGACCGAGAGGAATACCTTCACAAACTTCAATCAGCCAATCAAGAGATTGTCTACGCTCTGCGTCCGGGTATTCCTGAGGGGCATTTGCCTGACCGGCAACTCGTAGAATCTCTTGTCAACGCCACTGCTCGCAAGTACCTCGTTGACAAAAACGACATGCACGGCCCAATCCAGATAGGAGAGGAACTTGCCAAGGAGATAATGGACTCGAGTTTTATTTCTGCAAAAACCAAGCAGGTATATTCCAAGCAGTTAGCGTGTCTCTTCCGCGACTCAACCACACCATCCAATGACAATGGGCAAGTGGCCGGTGAACGACTGAGGCGAAGATCAGTCTTCGCAGGAGATAGATCGGCATTGATCAAGACAGTTAGCGTACTGCTAGGTGCTGCAACGGCGGTCATGACCATGGTGCTTGTTTATTTGGATGAATCGGACGCTTTCACCCTAGATTTCGCACCGTTTGTTCCACCTCTTGTGGCGATCGCGATGATGATTTTGATGGCAGTGTCCGTGCTATTTCGAAACAAGTTTCGACTGTACACAGTCAAGAGAGAGGGCACCAGGAACGAATTCCCGGAGGCCAACGGGGGATCCGCAGAACCCGGAGAGGAGCGATGAGAGTTCGAGTCTGGGAGAGACCCTGATTGGGGCGACCTAGCCCCAGGGATTCCGACAACAATCTCTGGTCCGTCGCTGCCCGGCGGAGGCCTCCAGAAGGATTCCCCAAGAAGCTTGCAGCGTGAATTCAGCCCGGAGCCGCCTGAATCAAACGCCACCAGTTACCCTATACTGCGTCTTCCCGGGGTCGGACGCCTTGAGAGGCTTAGAAACACAGGCTTCGGCAGGACGGGGTTACAGTTGTATTTTTTGCCCTCCAGAGGCGGCGGCGGGAGGGGTTGACTGCCTCCACGAGTTCAGTTACCGTGTTTACTGGAGTTGGTTGCCTCTGACAAGGAGATCGCGGAACGTGGCCGAAATAGACATCAAAGATTTGTCGGCGGACAATCCGTGGCGTGTAGAGCAACTTCGCTTAACAGCTTTTCCTACCCCTGGTAGTCCAGGGACCGCGCTAGTGTAATGTAACGTAAGTTATGTTAATATACAGGTCATGT
>JAPOZE010000197.1 GCA_026706225.1 Acidobacteriota bacterium | reverse complement strand
GATTCCCGGCTTCATTCACCTCGACGTGTGCTACGAAGCCACCGCCGTGGGGGTGTGTGCTCACCTGGGTGACCAGGATTTCATCACCAGCACCCACCGCGGGCACGGCCATGCGCTGGCCAAGGGCCTGTCGCCCCAAAAGGCGCTGGCCGAGCTGGCCGGCCGATCCACCGGATGCAACGGCGGCCGCGGGGGCAGCATGCACCTCTATGACGCCGAGACCGGCCTGCTGGGGACCAACGGTCTGGTCGGAGCCGGTATTCCGGCCGCGGTGGGCGCCGCGCTGGCGGAAAAGGGGCGCGGCAGCGGAGGCATCGCGGTGGCCTTCTTCGGGGACGGAGCCGTCAGCCACGGCGCCTTTCACGAGTCTCTCAACCTGGCGGCCACCCTGTCGGCCCCGGTGGTGTTCGTCTGCGAAAATAATCTCTACGCCACCAGCACTCCGTTGACCACGTCCACCCGCAACACCCGCATCGCCAGCCGCGCCTCCGCCTACGGCATCCCCGGGGAATCGGTGGACGGCAACGACGTGCTGGCCGTCCACCGGGCCATGGGAAAGGCAGCCGCGCGGGCCCGGGAAGGGCAGGGACCCACGCTGATTGAAGCCCGCACCTACCGCACGGTGGGGCATCACGAGGGCGAACCCCTGGCGGGCACCTATCGGTCTCAGGAGGAGATCGACCAGTGGAAGCGCAAGTGCCCGATCCTGCGCCTGGGCCGGCGACTGACCCGCAGTGGCGCGGCCAGCAGATCCGACCTGGACGCCCTGGAGGCCCGCATTGAATCGCAGATCGACGAGACCGAGAGGTTCGCCCTGGATTCTCCCCTGCCGGCAGAAACCACGGTTCACGATTTCGTCTGGGGACCTCTGATCCGGACGCCGGAGGGGCAAGCGTCCCGCCCCGAAAGCCGCAGGCAGGGTTGGCTGGAGGCCACCCGGGACGCCATTGCCTCCGAGATGAGGCGCAACCCCAACCTCATCTACTTCGGCGAGGGCATCGGCCAGCGCGGCGGCAGCTTCGCCCACACCAAGGGGATGTGGGAGGAGTTCGGCGGCGATCGCATGATCGATACCCCCATCTGCGAGCTGGGCTTTACCGGCGCCGCCTTCGGGGCTGCCGCCCGGGGCTGCCGGGCCGTCAGCGACCTGATGTTCAGCGACTTCATGTTCGAGGCCGCTTCCCAGATCATTCAACAGGCGGCCAAGCTGCGCTACATGAGCAACGGCCAGTTCAGCGTGCCGCTCCTGATTCGGGCCCCCATGGGGGTCATCAAGAGCGCCGGCCCCCACCACAGCGGCGCCTACTACCCCATCTGGGCCCACTGTCCCGGCCTGATGGTGGCGGTTCCCTCCAACGCGGCCGATGCCAAGGGCCTGTTCACCACTGCGCTGCGCACCGACGATCCGGTCATCATCATGGAGCCCAAGGTGCTGCTGTCCAGTGAAGACGAGGTGCCGGCCGGGGAATGGGTGGTCCCCTTCGGCCAGGCGGCCGTGGTGCGACCGGGGAACGATCTGACACTGGCGACCTGCGGGGCGCTGGTGCATCGCTGCCTGGAGGCGGCCGGCCAACTGGAACCCCGGGGGGTCGGCTGCGAGGTGATCGACCTGCGCACCATCGTTCCCCTGGACGTGGACACCCTCATCCGAAGCCTGGAAAAGACCCACCACCTGCTGGTGGTGGACGAGGCCTTCTCCATGTGCGGGCTGGGAGGGGAGATCGCGGCCGCGGTGATGGAGCACGGCTTCGACCTGCTGGACGCCCCGGTGGGTCGCCTGCATACCGAGCCGGTGGCCCATCCCTTCAGTCCTCCCCTGGAAGCGTCCATCTCCCTCACCGTGGACCGCATCCGCGCCGCCGCCGAATCCGTGCTGGCCGGGGTCGCGCCGCCGCCCAGGCGTCTGGCAGGCAGCCCGGCAGCCTCTCCGGTTGTCGCCCCGCCGACCTCGCCGGCGGCCGGCCCGGCAATCCCGCCTGCGTCCGGCTCGCCGGTCTCCGAGGCTCCTGAAGACACCGCGCAGGAAACCCGGGAAGCGCCGCAACCGCCGCCGGTGGAAGGCGGTATCCCCATCATCATGCCTCACCAGGATCTGACCATCACCAAGGCCACCGTCATGCGCTGGCTGGTGGAGAAGGGCGAAGCGGTCAAGAGTGGCCAGGCCGTGGTCGAGGTGGAGACCGACAAGGCCCTCACCGAGATCGAGTCGCCGTCCGACGGCGTTCTGGCGCAGATCGTCGCCCCCGAGGGTACGGTGGTGAACCTGGGGGAGCCTGTCGGCATCCTCAAGCCGCAAGCCTGACGCCGGCCGGCGCTTGGCAAGGGAGAATGGAATGAGGCTCGGGGCCACTATCGAGGACTACCTCCGGTCCGAGGATCCCCGGGACTACGTGGAGGAGTGCCGCAAGCGGGGATACCGGGCCGTCAGTTGGCCTGAAGCCTTCGCCGGTGCGAGGAAAGAGCTGGCAGAGATCAAGCGGACCTTTGCCGCCGCCGACATTGTGGTGGCCGAGGTGGCCGCCTGGGTCAACCCGCTGGATCCCGACGATGGGAAACGGCAGGCCAACCTGCGAAAAATCGCCGAGACCCTGGCCGTTGCCGACGAGCTGGAAGCGGTCTGCTGCGCCACCGTGGTCGGCTCCTTCGACCCCAGCGGCTCGCCCTTTGCCCACGTGGGCCACCATCCCGACAATTTCGGAGCGAAGGCCTTCGAGGCTGTGGTCGAGTGGGTTGGGCAGGTCCTGGACGAGGTCAAGCCCCGCCGCACCCGCTTGACGCTGGAGATGTCTCCCTGGACCCTGCTGGACGGGCCGGAGGTGTACCTCCGGATTCTGAAGGCAGTGGACAGGCCGGGGCTGGCCGTGCACCTGGACCCGGCCAACGCCATCCGGGATCCCCACGACTTCTATTCCAGCGGGCAGGTGATCCACCGCTGCTTCGACCTGCTGGGACCCTGGATCCGGTCCTGTCACGCCAAGGACATCCACCACGCCCTGGACTCCAGGACGGTAGCCATCCAGGAGGTCCTGCCGGGGCGTGGCGTGCTCGACTACGACGCCTACCTGCGCCGCATCGAAAGGCTTTCTCCCGATACGCCCCTGATCATCGAGCACCTGGCCACCGAGCCGGAGTACGCCGAGGCCGCCGGATTCATCCGCCGGGTGGCTGAAGAGGCCGGCGTCGGCCTGTAGCTCCAACCCCGCTCGGGTAGGGCCGAATCCGTCCCCGGATGCCGACGCTCAAGGAGGATTCCCATGGGTAGCAGACTTGCCGGTAAAGTGGCCCTGATCACCGGGGCCAGCAAGGGCATCGGACGGGGCCTGGCCATCGGGCTGGGCGCCGAGGGCGCCCGGGTGGCGGTCAACTTCAAGACCGATCCCGAGGGGGCGGAACGGACCGTCCGGCTGGTGTCGGAGGCGGGCGGCGAGGCCGACCTCTTTCAGGCCGACATCGGCTCCAGGTCGGACTTCGAAGGCATGGTGGAGGCCGTCTGCCGGCGGTTCGGCCGCCTGGAGGTCCTCATCAACAACGCAGCCCGCACCCGCTTCGGTCCTTTCTTCGAGGTGACCGAAGAGGACTTCGAGGACGTGGTCGCGACCATCCTGAGAGGTCCCTTCTTCGGCTCCATGGCCGCGGCCCGCAGGATGACGGAGGAGGGCGGCGGGTCCATCATCAACATCAGCTCCATCGCCGTCAGGCAGATCATCCCTTTCCACTCCAGCTACACCATGGCCAAGGCGGGCCTGGAAGCCCTGACCCGGCAACTGGCCCTGGAACTGGCGCCGCGGGTCCGGGTCAACTGCGTGGCCCCGGCAGCCACCAGCAACGACCGCAATCGCGCCTACGATCCCGACTTCGACCCCAAGTGGGCGGCTGTCACTCCCGCCGGCAGAGTCGGGCAGGTGGAGGACTACGTGGGGCCCTGTGTCTTCCTGGCCAGCGACGAATCCGCCTACGTCACCGGGCAGATCCTGACGGTGGACGGCGGCTGGACGCTGCGGGGCTGCACCCCCGACATGTCGGATTTCGACTTCTCCGAAGACCGGCGCAGGGGCTGATTCCAAAGCAATTGCTGCCCGCCCGTCAGGGAGTTCGGGATCCACGACCATGCCTTCCCCCATTCTGCTGATCGACTACAACTTCGACTGGGTGCTGCGCGACGGCTATCTAAATCCCCGGACCCATACGGGCTTTCTCACCCTGGAAGAAGTGGTTTCGGTCTGCGGCGAGCTGGGCGCCGACGGGCTGGAGCTCATGCACCCCTACTGGGAGGACTGTCCGGCCCGGCAGCTCAAGCAGTTGGCCGCCGAGGCCGGACTGCCGCTGGTCTGCCATATCTTCCATTCGGACCTGGTCGTCCCGCCGGGCTCCGGCCGGGAAGCGGCGGAAGGTACCTTCAGGCTGCTGGACCGCACGGCCGAGATGGGCGCCCGGCTGGCCATGATCGTGCCGGGAACCGTCAAGCCGGAGGTCTCTCTGGCCGAGCAGCGATCCTGGCTGGTGGAGGGCTTGGCGGTCTGCGCGGCTCATGCCCGGTCCATCGGGATCACCCTGGTAGCCGAGAACATCGACTATCCCCCGGTGCAGCCCCTCATGGGCCGGGGGGCGGACTGCGCCGCCATTGCCCGCCGCGTCGATTCCCCCGCCTTTCGCCTGATTTTCGACACCGCGGCGCCCCTTTTCGTCCACGAGGCGCCGCTGGCCGCGCTGGCCGAAATGGCGCCCTACCTGGCCCACGTTCATCTGAAGAACGCCCGCCCGCTGGAAGCCGGAGAGGCTGCCGGCCGTTATCTGGACTCCACCCGGGGACGCCGTTTCCAGGGGACCTCCCTGCGGGAAGGCGTCGTGGATCTACAGCCCCTGCTGGCCGAGCTCCGGCGCCTGCACTACGACGGCTGCCTCTCCATCGAGTACCA
>JAPOZE010000241.1 GCA_026706225.1 Acidobacteriota bacterium | reverse complement strand
CAGGTCGGGCAGGCGCTGGGGCAGATCCACCTGGGCGTTGAACTTGCTCAGGGGCTCGAACAGGGGAAAATCATCCACTTCCTGGTAGACGCCGCGGTGCTTGCTCTCGGGAAGCCGGCCGCCGGTGACGGCAATGACCGGGACACCGGCCAGATAGGGGTCGCGCAGGCCTGCCGCCAGGTTGGCCGCGCCGATGGTCTGGGCCATGGCCACCCCAGGCTTGCCCGAGATGCGAGCGTAGCCGTCGGCCATGTAGACGGCCGCCTTCTCGCTGTGGGCCGTGACCCGCACGATATCGAGGTCTTCCATTTCAGCCAGGGCCGGCGTCAGGATGGTGGGGACCAGAAAGACGTGGGTGACTTCATAGGCCTGCATGGCCTCGGCGAAATAGCGGGATCCCGTCATGGGTGGCATGGGCGTCCTTCAGGTCGGGCTTGACGCCCGGCGTCGCTGGCGCGAATATTACTCTGCCGCTGCCTATGGATACAACCCCGTTGCGGAGGTTGAGACAAGATACAGGCGGGGGTTAGGGAGCAAACCATGTATGGCAAACCGCCCGGCCGCCGGGAGTTCCTTCAGACTTCGCTCCACCTGGTGCTGCTGGGTGCAGGTTGGAGCTGCGCCTCCCGGGGAGGCGGTGACAGGACGCCATCCGGGCAGGCGGATGACAAGGAGACTCGCATGAAACTATCGCTGTCGGCCCGGGTCGCGGAGAGCTTTTCCAACAAGGAAGAAGCCTCTCTGAACCTGGAGCAACTCATCGACCTGGCGCGGAACCACGGGTATCGAGCCCTCTGCATGCGGGCCTCCCAGGCAGGCATCCACTCGCCGCCCGAACAGGTGGCCCGCATGAGCCGCATGATCGGGGAGGCCGGCCTCAAGGTCTCCATGGTCACGGGAGACTTCGCCGTTCCCCGCAACGACGAGCTGGGTCCGTCCGGACTGCGCGACATCGCCCCCTACCTGGACCTGGCGGAAACCTTCGGGGCCGACCTGATCCGGATCTGCATGAAGAAAGAGGAGGACATCCCCTGGGCCCAGAGGGCCTCCGACAGCGCCGCCGAACGGGGCATCCGCCTGGCCCACCAGTCCCACTGCTCCAGCCTTTTCGAGACCGTGGAGGGCTCCCTCCAGGTGCTGGAGAAAGTGGACCGCCCAAACCTCGGGATCATCTACGAACCCGCCAACTGGATGATCGCGGGAGAGGACTACGGCCGGGAGACCATCAAAAAGCTGGGACCACACCTCTTCAACGTCTACGTCCAGAACCACCGCCTCAATCCCCGGGGAGAGGGGGTGGTCAAGACCTGGAACCGGGGCCCGGTCCGGCTGGACCACATCGGCCTGTGGGAATCGGGAGGGATCGACTTCGACGAGATCTTCCAGGGCCTGGCGGACGTCCAATACCGGGGCTACGTCACCATCCACCAGGCCTTCGCCGGCATCATGTCGGTGGCCGAAGCCGCCCGCCGCAGCGCGAGCTTCCTGGAGCCCTGGATGGAGTGAGAGTGGGGGCCTGATGACTTGGGCCTTTTTGGCGCGGTTTGGGTGTCAACGCCAATCTTCGACCGTGAGATCCGGAACTCGACTAAATTCGCCTGTATTGTTTGTTACCAGTGTTGCGCCAAGAGATCTGGCATGGGCGGCAATCAAAAGGTCGTTGTGGCCAATGGGTTGGCCGAGCCTTTCCAGTTCGAAACGAAGCATGCCGTAGTGTCTGTCCGCGGGCTCCGATAGCGGCAGTATTTCAATAGCCGAGAGCACAGCTTCGAGCTGTCTCGTGAGGCGCATCGAGCCCCGGCGATGGGCGCCGTATCGAAGTTCTGCGGCGACGATAATGCTGACTGCGATAGTCCCCCGTTCATGCGTGGCGGCCTGTCGCGCAACCTGTCCGTTTGGCTGACGGACGAGGTCGGACACGACGTTTGTGTCCAACATGTATCGAGGTTGGGGCACGTCAGAGGAGATCTTGGGGCTTGGTAGCCGGGTCTGCGATGTTCGGGAAATCCTCGTCCAAGGGCTTCAAGCGGGACAAGACATCGGCAAGCGACGGAGGCCGGTGGACGGGAACGACGACCAGACGGTCTTCTTCCCTGCTTATAATCACTTCGTCTGCGGTCAGCTCAAACTCTCGCGGGATTCGAACAGCCTGGTTGCGACCATTTCGAAACAGCCGCGCACGGCGAACCGGACTCGGTATGTTCGTTTCTGCGTTCGGCATATGCTAAGCCTATGCCATCAACTTGGCGATGTCAATAGACGAATATACGACCTGGGACGATCCGCCCTACGAAGACTAGGCCCCCAAGAAAGCTAGACGGGTCGCGCCGCGCATACCTCAGCCCCCGGCCGTCAACGTAACGACCTTAGACACATCGTCAACGCCTCCGCCGTTCATCCCGCTCCTCGGGTATCGAGCCGCCACGCACATCGATCACTATCATGCGGTAGATGCCCAGATCTCTGAGGCGAACCCCATCGGACTGCGCCACCTCCGATCCGTCGTCCAAATCCTGCTGCAGCCTTGCCAGATCTCTCTCGGTAGTCGCCTCGACACCGGTTGGATCGAACTCCCGATCCGTATCTGCATTCAGGTCATCGACCGTAGGCGCGTTCCACCCGGCAGCGCCGGCTGCCTCCGGAGCCTGGCCAGCCTCTACCAACGGGACTTGCAATAGACTGATCCTAAAGAACTTCTCGAAGCCTCCCCAATATACCGGGAAAAACTCCGACTCTTCCTGGATGAGGCCGACAGGAGCGAAGAGATGGTGCCAAGGTTTGCACCTCTCCTCGATTTCCTCGAGCTTCTTGGTGGTCGGAAGCAGGTGGGTCGCGTCGGCAAGCAAGCAGCCGGTCTGGAAGCTCCTGTAACCAGGCGGTGCATGAAATTCTTTCCAGAACTTCCGCTGGGGCTCCGTGCAGTAGATGCAGTACACCGCCTTCATTCCGGCGGCGTGCGCCCCTGCAATGAGCAGGTCGCGCTGTTGTTCGCCGGAGGATCTCACTTTGTGCGAAATCTTCAAGACATCATTGCACTGTACACGCTTTGCCTGCACCCGCATCTTAAGGGTCCGCCGTTGCCCGATGATGTGCCACTCCCAATCGGCACCGGTGCGTGCCTCGACGTGCTTGGGAAACGTGTGGACTCGGACGATGTCCTGGTGCCGGCGCCTGATTTCCAGAATGTTGCCCTCCGTAATGGTTTCTTCGCCATAACTAACCCTTACGTCATCTCGATGAGAGAACTCAAGATTGCGCGACGTCGCGTCGCCCAACACTAAGAGAGTCGCGGCGATGTCAAGATTCAACGGGTCTTCTCCTATCCGAGGTCCTCACCTTGCCGACAAGAACTGATTGCGGGTGGAGCAGCTTCCGGCGTCCCGCGATGCGTTTCAATTCCGGGGCGGCCCTTCGAATAGATCCGCTGGCTAATACCACTTGGCCTTGTTCACCAGGTTGCGCAGGGGTTTGCCGGAGGCGAAACGGCGCACGTTGTCCAGTAGAACTCCCAGATGGCGTTCGGCGATTCTGGGCGTAGCCGCGGCCACGTGCGGCGTGACGATCACGTTGTCCATCTTCCAGAGCGGATGGTCCGGGGGAAGGGGCTCGGTCTCGAAGACGTCCAGTCCGGCGCCCGCGATCTCGCCCGCCTGCAGCGCCGCCGTCAGGTCGGCCAGGTCCACGATCATGCCACGGCCGATGTTGATGAAGTAGGCGTCCGGCTTCATCTGTTGAAAGAGGGGTCGGCGGAACAGCTTCTCGGTCTCCGGTGTGTGCGGGGCCGCAACCACCACGAAATCGCTGGCGGAGAGCAGGTCGGGCAGGCGTTCCGGCCTCCACAGGGATTCCACCCCATCCGGGGCCTGCTGTTGCTGCGGGTCCACGGCAAGCACCCGCATCCCGAAGGCCAGGCCCCGCCGGGCGATTTCCGAGCCGATGCTGCCCAGACCGACGATCCCCAGGGTCGAGTCCGGAAGATGCCGGTGGGCGCGGTCCATGCCGCTGATGCTCGAGGGTCCCAGGACAAAACCCGAGCGTTCGGCCTCCCCGCCCGCCGCTTCCCAGTGAGAGCGGAGCTGCTGCCGGATGTACAGGGGGAAATTGCGGGCGAAGCAGATGATGTAGCCGAAGACGTGGTCGGCAATGACATCGGCATAGATTCCGCGCATGTTGGTGAGCCGGCAGGGGTGGTCCACCAGCGCCGGGAACATGTAGTGCTCCAGGCTGGCGGTGGGAGACTGTACCCAACTCAAGCGCCCTGCAGCCGCCAGCAGCGGCGGCGTGAGCTTTCCGAAAAAGGCGTCAGCGTCGGCGATCTCCCGCAGGGCCGCTTCTTCCCCGTCGGCGTTCACCACCGACATGGGCCGGGCGGCCTCCACGATCTTCCGGAGCCGCTCCGATTCAACCGCCGGATAGATCAGCATCTTCATGAGGACACCTCAGCGTCATCTCCCCAAAACCCGTCTGAATCTGGGGAAATCAGATTCTTGCCAATAGTGATTCGTATCGAGAACAACGCGCTCAGCTTTTATCGGCCAGAAGCACTTCGAGCTCGGCCTCGGTTAAGCCATTGCCGAACGCCTCCTTGCCAATGGTGTCCATAGTCACTGTCAGACGCTCCCAGGCGATCCCGCGAAGCCGCTCATAGTGTTGCAGTGACATCATCACGCCGACCGAACGGCCCTTCCGGGTCACCCTCACAGGCGCACGCTGCACAGCGTCCAGCAATTTGCCGAAGCGGTTCCTGGCTTCCTTGGCGTTGATCTCTTTCATGAAGGCCATCGTAGCTAGCCCGCATTTCTCACCAGAGGCAGGAAGCATCGGTTCTCGGAATCTGGTAAAATACTCTTGTCTAAGGAGTTAACTAGATTCTTGAAGGAGAACCGATGCCGACACAGTGTAACACCAAACCTCTGGAGTTTGAACCCCAC
>JAPOZE010000207.1 GCA_026706225.1 Acidobacteriota bacterium | reverse complement strand
GGGGCCGGTCGCGTATGGTTTCCCTCTATCTTGTCTGCGATGGGGATCCGCCGGCGCCCGCTCTTGCGAAGCGGTCCCGCCTTGGTGTCTGATCCAGTAAACGGGAGGAATCAGGTCATGAACCTCAGCCAGGACCAGCTTCGGTCCATGTACCGGACCATGGTGTCCATCCGAAACTTCGAGGAAACCGTCAAGCAGGCCTTTGCCAAGGGCCACATTCCCGGATTCGTGCACCTCTACGTGGGCGAGGAGGCCATCGCCACCGGTGTCTGCAGCGCCCTGCGCCCCAGCGACACCATCACCAGCACCCACCGGGGGCACGGGCACTGCATCGCCAAGGGTTGCGACATGAACTCGATGATGGCCGAGATCTATGGAAAGGCCACCGGGCTGTGCAAGGGCAAGGGCGGGTCCATGCACATCGCCGACGTGGGCAAGGGCATGTTGGGCGCCAACGGGATCGTGGGCGGGGGGCCGCCCCTGGCCTGCGGCGCCGGTCTGACCTCGGTGGTGACCGGCAGCGGGGACGTCTGTGCCTGCTTCTTCGGGGACGGCGCCTGCGAACAGGGAACCTTCCACGAAAGCGCCAACCTGGCGGCCATCTGGAACCTTCCGGTCATCTTCGTGGCCGAGAACAACGGCTACGCCCAGAGCACCCCGGCCAGTTACCACTGCGCCATCGAGAACATCGCCGAGCGGGCGGCCAGCTACGGCATCCCGGGGGCCGTGGTCGACGGCAGCGACGTCTTCGCCGTGCATGAAGCCGCCGTGGAAGCCGTGAAGCGAGCCCGGGCCGGACAGGGACCCAGCCTGCTGGAATGCAAGACCTATCGCCACCACGGCCACTTCGAGGGGGACCAGCAGACCTACAAGGATGATCTCTACAAGAATGGGTCCGAGGGCAAGGACTCCATTCGGGATTTCCGGTCGCTGGTCACCCAGCACGGCTGGTTCACCTCGCAGGAGCTGGATGCCATCGACCGGGAAGCCAGGCAGGCCGTTGAAGAAGCGCTGGCCTACGCCGAATCCAGTCCCCTGCCCGAGGTGGACGAGGTCACCAGCGACGTCTACGTCAGTTACCCCTAGTTGAGAGTCGTTGAGAATTGAGGCTCACCGTACCATCAAGGAGGTCTTGAAATGGCTGTAGCCACCGCCGCCAGAACCATCACTATCGCCGAGGCTCTCAACGAGTCCATCCGACTGGAGATGCGGGCCGATCCCAAGATCGTCATCATGGGCGAAGACATCGCCGGAGGCGCCCAGGTGGAGCACCTGGAAGAGGACGAGGCCTGGGGGGGCGTCATGGGCGTGACCAAGGGACTGGTGCACGAGTTCGGCCGCGAGCGGGTTCTGGACACGCCCATTTCCGAAGCTGCTTTCATCGGAGCCGCGGTCGGGGCCGCGGCCACCGGGCTGCGTCCCATCGCCGAACTGATGTTCTGCGGATTCCTGGGGAGTTGCCTCGATTCCCTGCTCAATCAGGGCTCCAAGTTGCGCTACATGTTCGGCGGAAAGGCCACGGTTCCGGTCACCATTCGCACCATGATCGGAGGGGGCTTCCGGGCCGCCGCCCAGCACGCCCAGACCCTCTATCCCATGTTCGCCAACATCCCCGGACTGAAGGTGGTGGCCCCCTCCAACGCCGCCGACGCCAAGGGCCTGCTGACGGCCTCCATCCGGGATGACGATCCGGTCATCTTCTGCGAGCACATTACCATGTACACCATGAAGGGCGAGGTGCCCGGGGGAGAGCATATCGTGCCCATCGGCAAGGCCGCCGTGGCCCGGCCGGGCAGCGACGTAACGCTGCTGGGGGTAAGCCTCACCGCCGTTCATGCCTTGAACGCCGCAGAGACCCTGGCCAAGGAGGGCATCGACGCCGAGGTGATCGACCTGCGCACCGTTTCCCCGCTGGACGAGGAGACCATTCTGGAATCGGTGAAAAAGACCGGGCGCCTGGTGATCGTCGACGAGGCCAATCCTCTCTGCGGGCTGGCATCGCACATAGCCGGCATGGTCGCCAGCCGGGGGTTCCAGTGGCTGCGGGCGCCGGTGGGCATGGTAACGGCTCCCCACTCCCCGGTGCCCTTCAGTCCGGTGCTGGAGGACGCCTACCTGCCCAATCCGCAAAAGGTGGTGGCCGCCGTGAAAGAGACCTGCTCCAACGCGTCTTGAGAGAGTGGCGGCCGAGCGATAGGGAACGAGGAAAGGTCCGATGCCTATTGACGTGATCATGCCCAAGATGGGCATGGGAATGAGCGAAGGCAAGCTGTCCCGCTGGCAGGTTCAGGACGGAGACTCGGTGGAGGCCGGCCAGGTCGTCCTGGAGGTGGAGACGGACAAGGCCACGGCGGAGATGACCGCCGACGTGGACGGGGTCATCAGCGTGGTGGTGGCCGAGGGAGAGGTGGTGGACGTGGGGACGGTCCTGGGCCGGATCGAGCCGGCCGAAGGGGCCGTGGTCAAGCCCCGGCCTGCGGGCGCGGCCGAGGGTCCCAGCGCCGAAATCCTGCAGGCCAACGGCATCGCCCTGAACGTGCAGCAGACCGGCGAAGGGCCCGCCGTGGTCTTCATCCACGGCCTGAGCAGCTCCATGGAGCTATGGACCGGACTGGACCAGGCCGGTTTTCAGGGCCGCACCCTGATCAGCTACGACCTGCGCGGCCATGGCCGTTCCGAGCAGACACCGGGCGCCCACACCCTCCGCAAACACACCGGCGACCTGGTCGCCCTGCTGGAAACCCTGGGGGTTGAGCAAGCCAGCCTGGTGGGCCACTCGCTGGGCGCCATGATTGCGGTCGAGCTGGCCGCCAGCCGGCCCGAGAGCGTGCGTTCGCTTTCGCTGCTGTCCACCACGGCCGCCTTCCCCCAGGAAACCCGAAACACCCTCTTCGAGCTGGCATCGGCAGCCACCTTCGGCGGCATGGAGGGCATTGCCGACACACTCATCGAGCTGACCTTCAGACCCGCCTTTCGGGACGCCAATCCCAAGGTGGTGGAGGCCATCCGTCGCAGCATCCTTTCCAGCGACGCCGCCAGCATCGTGGCCGCTACCCGCATGGTGGCCAAAGCCGACCTGCGCTCCCGCCTGGGCAGCCTCAATTGCCCCACCCAGGTCCTGGTGGGTTCGGAAGACAGCCTCACTCCCCCGGACCTTTCCCGCCAGTTGGCCGACGCCATTGAGGGAGCTCAGCTCCACGAACTGCCTGATTGCGGGCATGCCGCCCCAGTGGAGCAACCCGCCCCGGTCACCCGGATACTGGCCGATTTCGTCTGACCGGGCAGCCGGCATTCTCCTGGAAACCATTCATTCGACATGAGCAAAGTCGGGATCGTGGCCAATCCGGCGTCGGGTAGAGACATCCGCCGCCTGGTGGCCCAGGCCTGGGTAGTTTCCAACCAGGAAAAAGCGGCCTTGACCGCTCGCCTGCTGCGCGGCCTGGAAGCAGCCGGGGTGGAGCAGGTGCTCTACATGCCCGAGCCCGCCGGAATCTGCCCCAAGGCCTGCCAGAAGATGGGTGAGACCCGTCTACGGGTGACTCCGCTGGAGATCCCGGTCAGCGGCGGTCCCCAGGATTCCTCCCGGGCGGCGGCAGCCATGGTGGAAGCCGGGGTCGGATGTATCGTGACACTGGGCGGCGACGGGACCAATCGAGCGGTCTTCAAGGGCAGCGGGAGCGAGGTTCCCCTGTTGCCCATCTCCACCGGGACCAACAACGTCTTCTCCGAATTTCAGGAAGGCACCACCGCCGGACTTGCCGCCGGACTGCTGGCCACGGGCCGGACCGACCGGGATACGGCCTGCACCCGTTCCAAGGTGCTGTGGCTGCACGACCCCTCGGGCGTGGTGGACCTGGCCCTGGTCGACCTGGCCGTCACCACCCGGACGTTCATCGGGGCCCGAGCCATTTGGGAGGTGGATCACCTGAAGGAGCTCTTCCTGACACGGGCTCAGCCCTGGAGCATCGGCCTGTCGGCCATTGGGGGGTTTGTGGAGACGGTGACCGCAGAGGATCCCCGGGGACTCCACCTGGTCTTCGGTCCGGATGGCCGGCGGGTGACGGCGCCGCTGGGTCCGGGGCTGTTCCGGGAAATCTCCATAAGCGCCGTGCACCGCCTGGCGCCGGGAGAGAAAAAGCCGCTGGAGATGAGAGAGCCGGTAACCCTGGCTTTCGATGGAGAGCGGGACCGCCTGGCCGGCATCGGCGAAGAGCTGGAGGTCCGGTTGAGCGCCGACGGGCCCTGGGTAGTGGACACGGCCCGGGCGGCGACAGCCGGCTTGAGGGCGGGACTTTCCTGAAGACTGCCTACAAGTCCACGCGGTAGAGGGGCTCCAGGCCGGCCGCCACCCGGTCGGCGTTGTCGGCGGCCACCCGGGCCCGCTTGCGGGAAGTGCCGTCGGTCACTCCGGCGATGTGGGGTGTGGTCACCACCGTCGGCAGCTTGAAGATGGGGTCCTCGGGATCGGGCGGTTCCTTTCCGAACACATCCAGTCCCGCCCCGGCGATGCGTCCCTCCACCAGGGCCCGGCTCAGGGCTTGCTCGTCCACCAGGGCTCCCCGGGCCACGTTGACCAGAAAGGCCGAAGACTGCATCAGGCCCAGCCGCCGCTCATCGATGATGTGGCGGGTCTCCGAGTTCAGGGGCAGGTGGACCGAGAGGATGTCGGACTCGGCCACGATGCGATCGATGTCTTCCGCCTTGCCGGCAAACTCCAGGCCGAATCGTGCCACTTCCTCAGGAGTGATCTCGCGAACGTCGGCCGCCAGAATCTCGAGGCCGAAGGGGCGCGCCCGCCTGGCCAGCTCGCTGCCGCTGGCGCCGAACCCGATGATCCCCAGTTTCAGTCCTACCAGCTCCAGGCCGACCGGCTCGTAGAAGTCCCCCTGCCGCATATCGGTCTGGGTCACGGGATACCTGCGGGTCAGCATCAGAATGAACATCATGGCGCAT
>JAPOZE010000578.1 GCA_026706225.1 Acidobacteriota bacterium | reverse complement strand
AACTGGGCCTCACGTAAGTACTTGATTCTATTGGACTTTTAACGAGACACTAGTGTCGTTGGATAATAACTCTCTACGGAGTTTGCCCGAGGGAGTTTTCAGTGGGTTGAGCGCCCTGCAAATGTTGGGATTGACTAACAACTCTCTGACCGCCTTGCCGGAAGGGATCTTCAGTGGACTAGGTTCCCTGCAAAATCTGACGTTGCGGGTCAACCAACTGAATTCCTTGCGCGCAGGCGTCTTTCGGGATCTGCATTCCTTGAGGCGGCTGTGGTTGAGTCACAATGCCCTGACCACGTTGCCGCGGGAAATCTTCAGAGGGCTGAGTGACCTCGAAGATTTATGGTTGTCGGACAACCAACTGATTTCCTTACCGGCAAGCGTCTTTGGGGGTCTGCATTCCCTGAAACGATTGTGGTTGGACAGAAATCGTCTGACTACGTTGCCCCCAGGAATCTTTGACGATGTTATCGATACACTAGGTGGCGACTTTGTTGCACTGAATCGAGGCGTGGGCACTGCCCCAGACCTCTGGGTAGATCCCCATCTGAAGGCTACTATCGCTTTCGCTTCGAACCGTCAGACCGGGCGAACGGGGACAACCGTGGGAGTGGAAGTGACCCTGAGCCGTCCCCTGCCGGTGGCCGTGCGTGTACCCTACAGCCTGGGGGGCAGCGCCACGCAGAACGACTATGCGAATCTTTCCCCCGATCCGGAATCGGGGCTGCTTTTCCCAGCCGGCGAAACGAGCAAAGAGATTCGCTTTGCGCTGTTGGAGAACGACGATAGTCCGGGGAAGACGATCGTGCTGACCCTGGGCGAGCTCTCCCGGATCCGCCTGCGCCGTTCCGACGGCTCGCCCCCTGACGCCCCGTTTCTGAAAACCGATACCCTCGTCGACCGTCCCGAGGATCGGGCGGAACATACCGTTACCATTTCTTCCCTCAACCAGCCCGCGGGGCTTTGCGGCCGCACACGGCAGGTGAGGGATAAGCTGCTGGAGGTCACTGGGACATCCGACTGCGCGCAGGTGACACTGAAGCATCTGGCCAGAGTAACCCGGTTGGATCTTTCAGCAAGCGGCCTCAGCGGACTTCAAGCGCACGACTTCAGCGGGCTGGCAGCACTGCACAGCCTGTTGTTGAACAACAACTCCCTCAGAACACTTCCCAAGAGCGTCTTCAACGGGCTGCGATCGCTGCGGGTTTTGTGGTTGCAGGGCAACGGGTTCAACAGCCTTCCACCGGGAGTTCTGGACGATGTGGTCCATACGCTGGAGGACTTCCGGGTGGACCCCCGACTGAAAGCCGGTCTCGCCTTTGAATCGAACACACAGGAAACGACCCAAGGCGCAACCGTGAAGGTTCGGGTGTGGTTGAGCCGTGCGCTGCCGGTGGCGGTGCGGGTGCCCTACAGCGTGGGCGGCACTGCCACCGAAACCGACTATGGGGGGTTGTCCCCCACTCCGGAAGCCGGTCTCCTGTTCCCTGCGGGCAAGACGGGGTCGCAGATTGTGTTTACTCCGCTGGAGAACTCGGAAGCTTTGGGGAAGACTGTCGTGCTGAGCCTGGGTGAGCTCTCCGAGATCGGACTGCGCCGCTCCGACGGCAGTGGCGAAGATGCTCGCGGACTGGACGCCGGAGTGCTGGTCGAGCGGCCGGCCGCTGGAGCCGTCCACAGCGTGACTATTGCTCACCCCAACCAACCGGCAGATGTCTGCGACCGCACGCCGCAAGTGAGGGATGCGCTGGTCGAAGGGCTCGGTGGGGTCTGCGAGGACATTACGACGGCGCAATTGGCCGAATTGCGAATCCTGAGTGTGCGTGACCCCGAGTTTACTACCCTTCAAGCACACGACTTCAGAGGGCTGATCGCCCTGGAATATTTGCTGTTGGATCGCAACGCTTTGACCTCATTGCCCGAACAGGTCTTTAGCGGATTGACCTCCCTGGAAGAGCTCTGGTTGCAGGGCAACTCGCTGAGCAAGTTACCAAAGGGGGTATTCCAGGGGCTGAACTCTTTGCGGATATTGTATTTGTATAGAAACTCCTTGAGTTCCCTGCCTCCCGAGGTCTTTCGGGATCTGGGTAACCTGCGTGAGTTGCGGTTGTGGGACAACTCCCTGAACGAGTTGCCGGAGGAGATCTTCCAGGGGCTGCGCAAACTGGAAGACCTGCAGTTGAGCGGCAACCCGTTGAGGCAACTACCGAACAGAGTCTTCAGAGACCTCAACAACCTGCGAAGCTTGGGATTGGGGGACAACTCTCTTAGAGAGCTACCCGAAGGAATCTTCCAGGGGCTGCGCAAACTGGAGCGGCTGTATTTGAGCTACAGCTCACTGCAGGATCTGTCCGAAGACTTGTTGGAGGGACTGGACAATTTGCGCCTCTTGAGTCTGCCCCGCAACCCCCTGGAGGATCTACCCGAGGGAATCCTGGACGATGTGCTCGATACCCTGGGAGGAGAATACACTGTCGATTTCGGAATAGGCGTGCTGGGCGGCAACCCTAACGTCAGGCAGGTGCCCTATCGTGGCGATCTCGTCGTTGATTCCGACCTCAAGGCCACACTCGCCTTTGCTTCGACTACAACCGAGGCGTTGGAGGGCTCCACTGTAAGGGTCCCGGTCACCTTGAGCCGGGCACTGCCGGTGGCGGTGAGGGTGCCCTATTCCGTAGGCTTCGGGGGGGCGTCAGGCGGGTACGCCAACCTCTCGCCTGCTCCGGACAGCGGGCTTGTCTTTCCGGCTGGAGAGATCCGACGCGAAATTGCCCTCACTTTGACGCAGGAGGCCGTCGCCCAGGGAGAGAGAAGCCTGGTGCTGACCCTGGGGAAGCCCACCCAGATCCGGCTGCGCCGCTCTGACGGCCAGCCCCCCGACGCTCCCGACCTGCAGAGCGAGAGTCTAGTCCTGCGGTCCGAGGGCCGTGCCGTCCACACCGTGACCGTTTCCGACGTCGATCCGGCAGAGCGGGATCCCTTCTGCCTCTCGCTGTGGCAGGGCTCGCCCTGCTCCACGGTGGCCATCCTGCCCCACGTCTTCCTGGGCCCCCTGGGCCAGCATCTGGCCAGCACTGAAGTGGCCGTCACCCACGGGGACCCCGAGGCGGCCGAGTGCGAGGCAGCGCTCCTCTTTCACCGAGGAACTTCCCCGGCTCCAGCGGTATCGTTCGGCGGCCGATTTCCCGACGGGAACCTCCTCCGCACCAGCGTTCCCAGGGGAGGGGCCGAGTTGCTGACCCTGACGGCGCCGAATGCCGGACGACTGACGTCCGGAGCTCTATACGTGTTCACCCGCTTCCCCTGTCACACAGACTCCCTTCAGGTTCAGGCGCGCCACCTGCTGGAAAGCCCGTCCGATGGAGAAGCAGAGGAGTTGTTTTCCGTAGCCGGCCAATCGGAGAACGACTGGCTGGGAGACGGGGACTGCCGCAGGCTGACCGCGCCGTTCGGGAATGGCCAAGAGTTGGGTCTGTCCTGGGTGACCGCCCGGCCGGGACAATCGGCTCCGCCCGGCACCCGCCTCCGCTTCGCGGAATTCGATCTGAAGGGGAACTTTATCGGCAGTCTCGACAGCCTGGAGATCTCCGGGCAACACCAGGCCATATCGCCTTGGTCGCTCAATCGGCCCGCAACCATCCAGATGTGCCTGGACGTTCCCGGCGCCAGTGACTTTCAACTGGCCATCGATGCCATGGGAACCACGGCCGGCGGCGCCAGGGTGCAGTTTTCCACCGTGAGCACTCCCGATGACGTTGGGCCTGACGGCGGCCCGAACCCGTGAGGGATTGATTCCATGGTCCAGCGTGAGCACACCACAAGAGGAAGGATCGGCGCCCGGATCGGGCTGAGGCTGTTCGTGCCCCTGCTTTTGCTGGCCTCTCCGGGTTCGGCCGGTTCACAGGACGACCTGCCCAATCTGAGACCCGTTCGCCCCGAGGGCTGGTCGGACAGCCTGGTGGTCTCCAACCGGCAGGAGACACGAACCGACACCCTCCGACTGATGGCCTACGATCGCCTCTTTGTGGACTTCGCCGTCATCAACAGCGGCGGCTCCCCGGTCGCCGAGCCTTTCCGGATCGAGCTCTTTCTGAACGGCCGCTTGCGGGAGACCTTCGACGTGTCCCCTCCCCTGGCCCCTCAGGTCTTTCGATTTCGCGAGGACTATCCCCTGGGAAGATTGAGCAGCGGCACCCACACGCTTCGAGTGGTGGTCGACGGGGGAGAAGCGGTTGCGGAAAGCGACGAGTCCGACAACGGGTACACCAAGACCTTTTTCGTCAGCGGCGCCTGCTTTCCGCTGACCACCCGGGTCTCGCCGCGGGGCTCCGGGACCGTCACCTCCAGCCGGGAGCCCAATTGCGGCATCGCCACCCTCGGCCTCAGAAGCCCGGGTGTCGACGATCAGGATTCCAGCCAGGAACTGGGCATGGGAGGAGAACCGGTGCTTCAGGCCCAGCGGGACAGGGCCTTTGAGGCAATAAGGGACAGGATTCAGGCCGAAGGCCAGGCCAGGGTGATCGTGGGATTGAGAACCGATGGTCAATCGGTGTCCGCCTCGGTCGGCAGCCTGAATGAGGCCCAAGTCCGCTCCCCTCTGATTTCCCGAGTCCAGCAATCTCTGTTGACTCGTATGAGCAGCTTCAATCTTTCATCGGTCCGCCGGTTCAAGTACATGCCCCACCTAGCCATGGAGGTGGACGGGGCCGCCCTGGAGGCTCTGGCCTCCGACCCCGAGGTGGTCTCCCTGGAGGAGGACATACGGGTCGAGCTTTCGCTGGAGACGAGCACTCCCCTGGTCGGGGCGCCCAATGCCTGGAGTCAAGGCTATTCCGGAGCGGGCCAGGCGGTCGCCGTCCTGGATACGGGGGTGGACGGGAAACACCCTTTACTGAAGGACAGGGTGGTTTCGGAGGCCTGCTATTCCGGCGGCGACGAGGGCCTGATGCCTCTTTGCCCCGGGGGAGTCAGAGAGTCGATCGGAATACGGTCGGGAGAGCCC
>JAPOZE010000591.1 GCA_026706225.1 Acidobacteriota bacterium | reverse complement strand
GGAACGGTATACCGGTACGAGCGTTCGGGAGTGCTGCAGGGATTGCTGCGGGTGCGGGGATTCACTCAGGACGACGCCCATATCTTTTGCCAGTCGGAGAAGATCGAGGAGGAAATCCTGGGTGTGCTGGACTTCACCCTCTCGCTGCTGCGCAGTTTCGGCTTCACCGATCTCGAGGTCTTTCTGTCGACGCGGCCGGAGAAGTACGTCGGCTCGATTGAAGACTGGGACGTTTCCACCGAGGCTCTGCGCCGAGCGGTGGAGGCGCGGGAACTGGACTACAGCACCGACGAAGGAGGAGGCGCCTTTTACGGACCCAAGATCGATCTCAAGATCAAGGATGCCATCGGTCGCTCCTGGCAGTGCACCACCATTCAGTTCGATTTCAATCTTCCGGAGCGCTTCGATCTCTCCTATGTGGGAGAAGACGGGAAATCGCACCGTCCCTACATGGTTCACCGGGCCCTGCTGGGTTCCATGGAACGTTTCTTCGGCATATTGATTGAACATTACGCCGGGGCGTTTCCTCTCTGGCTGGCGCCGGTCCAGGTGGTTGTCCTGCCCATCAGCGAGCGACATGCGGAGGCGGCCTCGGCCCTGGAAGCCAGGCTGGCTCAGGAGAAGTTTCGCGTCAAGACCGACCTGCGGAACGAGAAGGTGAACGCCAAGATCCGGAGAGCCCAAATTGAGAAGGTGCCCTTCATGGTCATTTTGGGGGACAGGGAGTTGGACAACGGCACCCTGTCGGTCAGGAACCGGTTTGACGGCGATCTAGGCTCTTTTTCCTTTGAAAAATTTCTGAATTTGATTCAGGATTTACGGGACACAAAGGCGGTGCGACCCTAGCGGGTCCGCTACCGCCGACATTGGCAAAATCACGGAGGTGGATGTATTCGTCGCAAGCCCACGTTCAGTCGTCAGCGGATCCGCGTCAATATCAATGATCGCATTCGGGCCAGGGAAATTCGGGTGATCGATGTCGACGGCCAGCAGCTCGGCATCATGCCGCCGGCAGAAGCGCTGACGGTGGCCAGAGCCAAAGAGCTGGACCTGGTTGAGATCTCCGCCACGGCCAGTCCCCCGGTCTGCCGTATCATGAATTACGGCAAGTACCTGTACCAGCTCAAGAAGAAGGCGCACGAGGCCAAGAAGCACCAGAAGATGATCCACGTCAAGGAGGTCAAGTTTCGCCCCAAGACCGACAACCACGACTACGAGTTCAAGAAGAAGAACATCCTTCGCTTCCTGGAAGACGGAGACAAAGTGAAGGCTTCGGTTAATTTTCGGGGTCGGGAAATGGCGCACAAGAGCATTGGACGCCAGTTGATTCTCCGCCTCATCGAGGATGTCGGCGAGCAGGGTTCGGTTGAGGGGAATCCGAAGATGGAAGGCAACCACATGTTCGTCATTTTTGCCGGCAAAAAGTAGGACAGGGGTCCGGCCCAAGCCGGAAGTCCTGGCCAATGCGGGAGAGGGAAGTGCCCAAGCTAAAAACTCATCGCGGAGCCAAGAAGCGGTTCAAACTGACCGCCAGTGGCAAAATCAAGCGGGGTCACTCCCACGCCCGCCACATCTTGACCAAGAAGACAACCAAGAGGAAGCGCAAGCTCGACCAGTCGGACCTGGTGAGCAAGAGCGACCGGTCCAAGGTCAGAAAGATGTTGCCCTACGCCTCCTGATCGGGGGTTGGGCAAGCCCGTCCACCGGGCACTAGCGTATTGATGGGACGGAGGTGAACGAATCGTGGCAAGAGTCACGCGAGGCGCCGGACGGAGAAACCGAAGGCGTAAGCTCCTCAAGGCCGCCTCGGGCTATCGAGGCACCAAGAGCAAGCTCTTTCATTCCGCCAGGGAGTCGGTCGATCGGGCGCTGAGATTTGCCGCCCGGGACCGAAGGGTGCGCAAGAGAGATTTCAGGGCCTTGTGGATCGTGCGCATTTCGGCGGCGGCCAAGCTCAACGGGCTGTCCTACAGCAGGCTGATACACGGCTTGAAGCAGTCGGGCATTGAGCTGGACCGAAAGGTTCTGGCCGACTTGGCGGTGAACGATCCGGCCATGTTTGCCAAGCTGGCCGAGGCCGCCAAGCAGGCAGCAGCCGCATAGGACGGTGTCGCCGGCTGGGATTGGCCCGGAATTCGACCGGTGGAGTCCCGTTGCGGGTCGGGCCTCCGAACGTCCGGGTGCAGGCATAAAGCGATAGGGTTGGGTGGAGCGACAGGGGGGCCTTGAGCCCCTTTTTTTCTGTTTCCATTCCGAAATCCGTGGTGGAACCACCAATGTTGGAAAAACTGGCCGCATTGAAACAGTCCTTCGAGGCCGATTTGGCGGAGGTCAGGTCCGGGCAACAGCTTTCATTGCTGCGAGACCGCTACCTGGGTCGAAAGGGAGGGCAGTTGACCCTTTTGATGAAGGGGCTCAAGTCTGTTGCCGTGGCCGATCGGAAAGAGGTCGGCCGCAACCTGAACCAGCTCAAGGCCGGGATCGAGACCGCCATGGAGGCTGCCCGGCAGAAGATCGAGTCGGAGTCGACCCGTCAGGACTCGGCCGGGATCGCCCTCGACCTGACCCTGCCGGGCCAGCGGCGCGCTCTCGGACACCTGCATCCGCTGACCCGGGTGCGGCGCGACATCGAGGAGGTCTTTTATTCCATCGGCTATTCGGTCGCGGACGGACCGGAAATAGAAACCACCTACTACAACTTCGAAGCGCTGAATATTCCCGAGGATCACCCCGCCAGAGACCAGGGAGACACCTTCTACCTTTCCGAGAGCCTGTTGCTGAGGACCCACACTTCGCCGGTGCAGATTCGAACCATGGAACGGCTGAGTCCGCCGCTCCGCATCATCTGTCCGGGCACCGTCTATCGGAGGGACACTCCCGATGCCACCCATTCCCCCGTCTTTCAGCAGGTTGAGGGTCTGGCCGTGGACGAGCACCTCACCTTTCGGGATTTCAAGGGAACCATGGAGTATTTTCTGAAGGCCTTTTTCAGCGAGGGAACCAGGGTCCGCTTCCGGCCCAGTTACTTCGGCTTTACCGAGCCCAGCGCAGAAGTGGATATCTCCTGCACTTTTTGTTCAGGCAGCGGATGCCGCGTCTGCAAGCGAACCGGTTGGATCGAAGTCTTGGGAGCCGGCATGGTCGACCCCGAAGTGTTCCGCCACGTGGGTATCGACTCTGAGCGCTATACCGGATTTGCCTTCGGAGCCGGCATTGAGCGCTTTGCCATGATCAAGTACGGGGTCGACAACATTCAGCACTTCTATCAGAACGATTTGCGGTTTCTGCGGCAGTTCTAGTGTCCTCGCAGGTGCAATCTGAACGATGATCGTTAGCTATCGCTGGCTCGGAGAAATGGTGGATTTCGAGGCCGAACCGGATCGGCTGGCGGCAGATCTGACCCATTGCGGGGTGGTGGCCGAGGTCATCGAATCCGGGTCCTCGGATGCTCTCCTGGAGCTCGAGCTGACCACCAATCGACCGGATTGCCTGGGCCACCGGGGAGTCGCCAGAGAGATCGCCACGCTGTATGGGAAGAGGCTTCGGTCGAGGCGGATCGAGCTGTCCGAGTGCCGGCCGTCGACCTCCAGCCAGGCCTCGGTCGAGATCGAATCCCCCCGGCTTTGTCGCCGCTATTCGGCGCGGTTGATCAAGGGGATTCGGGTGGGGCCCTCTCCGGATTGGTTGCGCCAGAGGCTGGATTCCCTGGGTATCCGGCCCATCAACAACATTGTCGATGCCACCAACTACGTGCTGATGGAGAGTGGCCATCCGACCCATGCCTTCGACCTGTCCAGGATTCACGCCGGGCGGATCGTGGTGCGAGAGGCGCGCAAGGGTGAGTGCCTGGTGACTCTCGACGGGGTTGAACACCATCTGAAGGAAGGGATGCTGCTCATCGCGGATCCGGTGAAGCCTCTCGCCTTGGCCGGAATCATGGGAGGACAGGATAGCGAAATCGGCTCGAGCACCAGGGACGTATTGGTCGAAAGCGCCTGGTTCGATCCCGTTTCCGTTCGAAAGACCTGCAAGGCCCTGGGGATCCACTCCGAAGCCTCTCATCGGTTCGAGCGGGGAGCAGACCTGAAAGCAACCCTGCCGGCCGCCAACCGGGCTGCTCAACTGATTCAGGAACTGGCCGGGGGAGAAATCCTGGAGGGACCGCTCGACAACTTCCCCGGCATCTTGCAGAGGTCTCCGGTGCTGCTTCGCCGGTCGCGCCTGGCCAGGCTCCTGGGTCTGGAGATTGACGGCAACGAGGTCGAGAGGATCCTCGACTCTTTGCAATTCAGGATTCTCGACAGTGGGGCCGAGGGCTGGACGGTCGCCCTCCCCACCTCCAGGATGGATGTGGGGCGGGAGATCGACCTGATAGAGGAGGTTGCCCGCCACCACGGCTATGGAAACCTTCCCTCCAGGCTGCCTGCCTGGCAGGGTGGCGCCCAACGCCGCCAGGACTACCGCGTTGAACAGACCGTGACCGAGCGCTTGCTGCATCTGGGATATTCTCAAACACTGACCTATCCCCTGGTGGATGCCAGGGAGGATCTCAAATTCGGCGCCAAGCAGGGGATTTCGGTGATGAATCCCCTTTCCTCGGAGACGGGAGTCATGAGAACCTCGCTTTTGCCGGGGCTCTTGGCTTCGCTGTCGTGGAATTACAACCGCGGCATCCGAAGCCTCAAGGTCTTTGAGATGGGCAAAGTCTATGGCTGGGTTGAACCGCGACAGTCCGGAGAGCAATCCAGAGTGGGGCTTCTGGTGACCGGCAACCTGGAGGAAAAAACGGTTCATGGCGCCGCCAGGGCCTACTCGCTCTTTGACCTCAAGGGGGATATGGAGACTCTGTTGGAGCCGTCGACTCTTGGCGGGCCGGCTGTCCGGTTCGAAGCTTGCGACAAGGTGGATTCCCACTGGGGCGCGGTTGCCGCCGGACAAATACGGCTTGGGGATGCCAAGCTGGGCAGTTTCGGCCAACTGGATCCCGGCATTTGTGCGGGTCACAAGATCGGAC
>JAPOZE010000258.1 GCA_026706225.1 Acidobacteriota bacterium | reverse complement strand
CATCGCCGCGCAGGTCCAGCCAGGTCAGGCTGCTCAATCCGCTGAAGACATCCCTGGTGAGATGGCTCAGAGCGTTGCCCGGCATCTCCAGACGTTCCAGGCTTCCCAATCCGCTGAAGATCCCCTCGGGAAGAGTCGCCAGCCGGTTTTCACCCAGACTCAAGCTCGTGAGGGAACTCAATCCGTTGAAGTCCCGGGCTTCCAGGGCATGAATTCCGGACCGCCGAAAATCGAGCAGGGTCACGGCAGCCAGTTGTCCCGAAGTGACCTGCCCGCAGGCAGACTCCCCGGTGGCCTCCATCAGTCTGTCCCTCACCTGGGGCGTGCGGTCGCAAACTCCTCCGGTGATGGATCCAGCGTCGGCAACGGTCAGAGTGTGGGTGGTTCCTTCGGAAGAAAGGGACAGCAGGACTTCGGCCGGCAGGAAGGGAGCGTCCGGTTCCGTCCCATCCGACCGTCGCAGGCGGATGTCGGAAAGTTGGGCCAGAGTGAACACGACGGTTTTGCCCAGCTTGTCGGCGCCCGCCAGGATGGTCAGACTGATTTGCCGCCGGGTTTCTCCGGCTGGAAACAGCAATCCCTCCTCGGGGGCGGGCGACAGGTCGGAGTAGTCGGCGGTTGTCGCCGTGCCTCCCAGGCTGTAGGGCAGGCGTACGGCCACCGGAAGCGGACGGTGCAGCGTCACCGTGGCCGTGGCGGCGGCTCCGGGGGCGGCGGCTCCTGCGGGGAAGACGAAGCCCGGCTCGGCCTTCAGGGTGGGGTCCACACGGAGTCCCGGGCTGTCCCTGACGGCGCCCAGGGTGGCCAGGTTCTCGTCGAAGAGTCCCTTGGGCAGGGCCGGAAGCCGGTTGTCCTCCAGCGCCAGATCCCGCAGGAGCGGCAGTTCGCGGAAGACGCCGGCGGGAAGTTTCCTCAGCGAGTTTCGATTCAAGGTCAGGCGTTTCAGGCCGCTCAATCCGTTGAAAATTCCTTCGGGCAGGGTCCTCAGATCGTTCCCCTGGAGCGGTAGTTGAACCAGCTGGCTCAAGCCGTCAAAGACCCCCTCCGGAAGCCCCCTCAGGGAGTTATCGTCCAGAGTCAGGGTCTGCAGAAGACGCAGCCCGCTGAAAATCCCTTCGGGCAGGGTCCGCAGTCGGTTCTGGCGGAGCTGCAGTTCCACCAGGCTGCTCAACCCCGCGAAGGCTCCCTCGGGGAGTTCCCTCAGCGAGTTCGAGTCAAGAGTGAGGCGTTGCAGAAGGCTTAGTCCGTGGAAGGTGCGACTGGGCAGAACATCCAGCCGGTTGTGATCCAGCTTCAGCGTTCGCAGGTTGATCAGATCGCGGAAGGTGTCTTCGGAAAGAGCCGTGAGAAAGTTGTCCTGCAACCAGAGCTGATTCAGATTGCTCAGACCGCGGAAGACCTCGTCGGGCAGTGCGCTCAGCGAGTTTTGGAGCAACGACAGACTTTCCAGACCGGTCAATCCGGTGAAGACGCCCGCCGGCAGATCGGTCAGCGAGTTTTCCGCAAGGGTCAAGTGGGTCAGGCCCGCCAGATCGCTGAAGATGCCATCGGGCAGTGTTGGGAGCTGGTTGCCGTTCAGCCAGAGCCATTCCAGAGAGCCCAGGCCGGCAAAGAGTCCCGGAGGCAGTTGGGTCAAGCGGTTGGAGTTCAGACCCAGTTGCTCCAGTCGGACCAGGCCGTGGAAGAGGGAAGGCGGCAGGATGGTGAGGGAGTTTCCACGCAGATACAGTCGCTGGAGCCGGCCGAGGTCCCTGAAGTCGTGGGGCTGCAGGGCACCGATGCCGGACTCGGTCAGATCGAGCTGCGTCACGGCGGCCAGATGCTCGGGGGTGACGTTCTCGCAGGAGGCAACCCTGGTGGTCTCTACCAACTTGTCCCGCACCTGCGTTGTGCGGTCGCAGACCCCTTGGGCAGTGGCCACGCCGGGGAAAGCCAGCAAACAGCCGCTCAGCCAGGCCGGAAGCAGCAGAATCCGGCGGCACCCGAGTGTCGCTCCGGGGAGGGAGAACCGGGCGGCAACGTCGGGTTGCCTGCTCTCGGACAGGCGCAGACAACTGCGGAGTCGTTCATGAATCGAAAAGAGTCTCATAGGGGAATCACCTGTATACCAGTATAACAGCCGACCGGGGTCTGGCGTTGTTGACGGACATGTTGCCCCCAACCGCCCGATGGGCCGGTAATTGGATGCAATTCCCTCCCGAAAAGAAGCTCCGTTCCGGAAAAGTGCGCGAGTGGCTCCGCAAGCGCAGATTGTCAAGCCCGGGGTTGATCAAGGTGGGACCCGGCTGGCAGCCGGGACCAATGCCGGTTTGCGGTTGCGGTGGGGCCGTGTCTGCAGACGCCGTTGGGTGGACGACGGCTGTGGCATCAAGGGCCTGGCGGGTCCGGATCCGTCTTATCGTAGGGCCGGGCGCCCAGGGACTTCAGTTCCAGGGCCAGGCCGGCGGTCATGAGATAGACCCTGTTCGCGCGGGAGGCAACCATCTGGTTCATTCGTCCCAGGGCATCCCGGTAGGCGCGGCCCAGAGCTGAGGAGGGAACGATGCCCTGGCCGACCTCGTTGCTGACCAGGATCCAGGTTGCAGGGGACTCTGCGATGAGATCCATCAGTTCCCGGGCGAAATCCGGGATCCGATTGCCTTCTTCGGCTTGGACGGGCTCGTCGAGCAGCAGGTTGCTGGCCCAAAGGGTGAGGCAGTCCAGCAGGAAGGTGTCGTAGCGGTCCAGAAGGGGGCGAAGCGCGGCCACCAGGTCCAGGGGCTCCTCCAGGGTGTCCCAGTCGGCCGGGCGCCGCTCGCGATGGGCGGCGATGCGTCGCTTCATGTCTTCGTCCCGCGCCTCAGCCGTGGCCACGAACAGCACCCGCCGGCCCCGGCGAGCCAGTCTTTCGGCATGGGTGCTCTTGCCGGAACGCGCGCCTCCAAGGATGAAAATGAGTTCTTTCTTCAAGGCTTCAATCCCGCAATCCGGTGGACAGAGGCCATGTCCAGGTGGCGGCTGACCAGGTCGGCCAGCCGGTCATATTCCCTCTCCATGTCCAGCACCGCCCCTGCAGGCAGCGACACGTTTTTTGCGCCAGCCAGATACAGCAGCAGTTTGCGACGAAAATCGTGGTTGTGGAACAGGCCGTGGAGGTAGGTTCCCAGGGTCAAGCCGTCCGAGTCCAGAGCGCCTTCGGGGGCGTCGGCCGGTTTTCCGGAGCGTTCCCGAATTCGAAAGGGGGCGGAACCGGATCCGGAGGTTCTCCCCATGTGGATTTCATAGCCCGAGATTGAACTGCCCTGGCTACCGGCCGTGAGGCCCCGTCCGGACACAATGTCCGCCTTCACCTGGCAGGTCGCCTTCTTGGACTCGAAAACGGTCTTGACGGGCAGCAGGCCCAAACCGTCCGTTTCAGGACAGTCGGATTCCACCCTCTCGGGGTCGAGGATACGTTGCCCCAGCATCTGATAGCCGCCGCACAGGCCTACCACAGGCTTTCCGGTTCTTCGGTGCGCCAGGACCGATCGGTCCAGACCCCTTTGCCGCATCCACTTCAGGTCGGCCACCGTCGTCTTGGACCCGGGAATGACGATCAGGTCGGGACAACCCATCCGGCCGGGACTGTCGACGTATCGAAGGCGAACGCCGGGCTCGCGGCGCAGCGGGTCGAAGTCGTCGAAGTTGGCGATGCGGGGCAGCTGGATCACGGCAATATCCAGAGGTGCCTCCGGTTCAGGCTGAGTCCCCTTCGGATCCTCCAACCCCACGGAATCCTCTTCAGGCAGGTTGACCTCGGTGAAATAGGGCAGCACGCCTACGGTGGAAACCCCGGTGCGTTGCTTCAGTTCTTCCAATCCCGAGTCCAGCAGGGAAGGGTCTCCCCTGAACTTGTTGATGACGAAGGCTCGGATCAGGGCCCGTTCCTCCGGCTCCATCAGCGCCACCGTGCCCAACAGGGAAGCAAAGACGCCGCCCCGGTCAATGTCTCCCACCAGAATCACCGGCGCTTCGGCGAAACGCGCTACCCGCATGTTGACGATCTCCTGTTCCCGCAGGTTGATTTCGGCGGGACTGCCGGCACCCTCCATGACCACGATGTCGTTGCACTCCCGGAGGGTGTCGAGCGATCGAGCGACCAGAGGCCACAGTTGCGGCGTCAGGTTCCCGTATTCTCTGGCCGAGGCCGCGCACAGGGGCCTCCCCATCGCCACCACCTGAGAACGGATTCCATCCTGGGGTTTCAGCAGAACCGGGTTCATCTCGACCCGGGGAACCGCCCCCGCGGCATCGGCCTGAACTGCCTGGGCCCGGCTGAACTCACGGCCGTCCGGGGTCACGAAAGAGTTGAGCGACATGTTCTGCGCCTTGAAGGGAGCCACCCGCAGACCGTCCCTGGAGAAAATGCGGCACAGGGCCATGGTCAGAAGCGACTTGCCCGAGTGGGAGCCGGTGCCCTGGACCATCAGGACCTTGCCCATATGGCACTCTCTTCCTGTGGGAGAGGATCCGGGTCGGGATTTCGAGTCCGGCTTCTCCAGTATTCCATCACTTGCCGAGGGCGTCTCCCAGGTGGCTGGTGTCGTTGAGGAGGTCCACCACGGCACTGCCTTCGGCGAAGACACTGACCACGGAGAGGCCGGCATTGGCGAAGCGGAAATTCCACATTTTTTGAGCCGGCAGTTCCAGCAGGCGGGCGATCAGGGCTCGCAGCATGCCGCCGTGCGTGACCACCAGGAAGTTGCCGCCATCGTCGGTGGGGGACTCCCGCAGCCGGTCGACGACGGTTTCGGCGCGGGAGCAGAGCTGAAGATCGCTCTCGCCGCCGGGCGGTGCGAAGGAAGGGTCTGCGGCCATCAGCCAGTTGCGATACAGGTCGGGATAACGCGCCTCCACTTCGCGGAAAGTCAGTCCCTCCCAGGCTCCGAAGTTCTTCTCGCGCAGTTCCGGCATCTCTCGCAGCGGGACGTCGTTCCTTCCCTGCAGAATGCCCGCCGCCGTTTCCGAGCAGCGACGCAGATCGCTGCAAGGGGCCTCGGCGAAGGGGAC
>JAPOZE010000072.1 GCA_026706225.1 Acidobacteriota bacterium | reverse complement strand
GGGCGCCAGGGCCTTGTAGGTGAGTTCGAAACGAACCTGATCGTTGCCCTTGCCGGTACAGCCGTGAGCCACCGCGTCGGCGCCTTCCCGGATGGCGATCTCAACCTGTCTCTTCGCCAGAATTGGGCGGGCCATGGAGGTTCCCAGCAGGTATTTGCGCTCGAAAATAGCTCCGGCCCGCAAGGTGGGCCAGACGTAGTCCCGAATGAACTCCTCCCTGAGATCCTCCACGTAGAGTTTGCTGGCTCCGGTTCTCAGCGCCTTTTCCTGCAGTCCGTCCAGCTCTTCGGCCTGCCCGACATCGCCCGCCATGGCGATCACTTCACAGCCATAGTTCTCCTTCAACCAGGGGATGATGATCGACGTATCCAACCCACCGGAGTAGGCGAGCACCACTTTCCTGACCACGGCGTACCTCCTCTATTCCGTCTGTCCGGCGATCAGCAGCAACAGCAGGGCCTTTTGCACGTGAAGGCGATTCTCCGCCTGGTCGTAGACCACCGATTGGGCCGAGTCGATCACCTGGGGCGACACCTCGTAGCCGCGATGGGCGGGCAGGCAGTGCATGAACAACGCTCCCCGGCCGGCCAGTTCCATCAGTTGGCTGTTCACCTGGTAGTCGGCAAAGACCGCTGCCCGGTCTTCGGTTTCCGCTTCCTGACCCATGCTGGCCCATACGTCGGTGTAGACAGCGTGGGCTCCCCGGACGGCTTCCCTGGGATTTCTCAGGATGGTGATGGTGGCGCCGGTGCCGGCAGCCGTGCTGATGGCGTCACGGACGATCTCGGGGTTGGGCTCATAGCCTGCCGGGCTGGCCACCGACAAGTGTATTCCCAACCGGGCGGCCCCCAGGATCAGAGAGTGGCAGGTATTGTTCCCGTCTCCCACGAAGCACAGTCTGACCGCGGAGTCCAGGGACAGCTTCTCGCTCAGGGTGAAATAATCGGCCAGGGCCTGGCAGGGGTGCAACAGATCGGTGAGTCCGTTGATCACCGGAATCCGGGCGTGTTCCGCCAACTCCACCACCGAGCGGTTCTTGTAGGTGCGGGCCACGATCCCGTGGACCCAGCGCTCCAGGTTGCGGGCCACGTCCCTGATGGATTCCCGCTCTCCCAGCTTGGCGTCGCTGTGATCCAGGAAGAGGGCCTGTCCTCCCATGCTGGTCATGCCCACGTCGAAGGTCGCCCGTGTCCGCAGGGATGGCTTCTCGAAGATCATGGCCAGCGTCTTGCCCTTCAGGCTGAGGGCGAATTCGTCAGGGGCCTGCTTGATGCGGCGGGCGACCGTGAAGATGAGCCGGATGTCCTCGGGAGTCAGGTCCTGAATGGACAGAAGATCGGAGACGCTGAGACGTTCCCTGGAGGCTGAGCCGGGTGCGGCGCGATCAGACATGAGCACCGCCCCTGGGCCGGCCGGCCGGACGTGCAGGAATGCACCGGGGCCCGCCGGTTGCCGCCGGGAGGCTCCGGGTCCTACTGGCCGGCGGGAACCTTGGAGAAGATTTTGTCGAGGGCTTTGGCAAAGCGAGCGATCTCTTTTCTGGTGATGATATAGGGCGGAAGAACCCGCAGCACCGTGTTGGCGGTCACGTTGATCACGAAACCGGCCTCCAGGCACTGGTTGACGATCTCGCGGGCCGGAAAGTTGACTTCGATAGCCAGCATCAGCCCCTCGCCGCGCACGTCCACCACGAAGGGATACTTTTGCTTCAGATCCAGCAGCTTCTGCCTGAAAAACTCTCCCTTCTCGCGAATTCCCGCGAGAAACCCGTCCTCCTGAAGAACCTTGATGAATTCGAAGCCCAGGCGGCAGGCCAGGGGGCCTCCTCCGAAGGTGGTTCCGTGGTCGCCGGGTCCGAAGGTCAGGGAAATCTCCTTGGAGGTCAGCACCGAACCCAGCGGCAAGCCCACCCCCAGAGGTTTGGCCAAAGTAATGATGTCCGGCCGGATGCCGTACTTCTGGAAGTAGAAGTAGCGTCCCGTTCGTCCCAGTCCGCACTGGATTTCGTCGAAAATGAGCAGGGCCCGGTGTTTTTGGCAAAGGTCGCGGGCCGCTTGCAGAAACTCCCGGGAACAGGCGTGCACGCCGCCCTCCCCCTGGAGGGGTTCGATGATTATGGCGCAGACCTTGTCATTGAACCTGGCTTCCAGGTCTTCCACCGCGTTGCGCTTCACGAACTGAAATCCCGGAACCAGGGGGCCGAATGGGACCCGGTAGGTGTCGTTGTAGGTTGCGGAAAGGCTTCCATAGGTCCGACCGTGGAAGGAATCGTCCAGTGTCAGGACCTGGTTCTTGTCTTCGCCCAGCTTGTTCTTGTAGGCATAGCCCCGGGCCAGCTTGATGGAGGCTTCCACGGCCTCGGTGCCGCTATTGCAGAAGAAGGCCCGCTCCATTCCCGAAATCTCCAGCAGCTTGCGGGCCAGCAGGGCCTGATAGGGGTGGTAGAAGAGGTTGGAGACGTGGACCGACTTCTTGAGCTGCTTGCGCATCGCGTTGACGATGCGGGGATGATTGTAGCCCAGGGCACAGACGGCGATGCCGGAGAGCAGATCGAGGTAACGCTTGCCCTCGAAGTCGTAGAGCGTGCACTTGCGGCCCTTTTGCACAACCAGGGGGTACTTCTTGTAGTTGCTGAACAGGACCTGGGACTCGAATTCCTCGATTTGTTTCAGATTCATCGAAAAGTCCTCCGAACCGTGGGTTGGGCTCCGTGGACGGAGCCGGGGAGATGCCGGGAGACTGACCGGGAAGCGGATGGGAGCGTCTTGCGGTTTCGGGAAGCCCTGCGGTCGTCCGATTCCCCCCGGCGACCGTCAATGAATCGACGTCCCCAGGGGTTCACCGTTCTCCAGCAGCCGAACCAGGCAGTCTTCCTCCCGGCCGCCCACAATATGTACCTGGGAGAGTCCTTCCCGGATGGCCCGTTCACAGGCGCGGGTCTTGGGAAGCATGCCCTCCGAAATCACGCCTTCACGACGCAGACGCTCCATTTCCGTGCGGTCGAGTCGGGGGATCACCTGGCGGGCGGCATCCAGCACGCCCGGGACGTCGGTGAGAAAGATCAGCCGATCGGCCCGGCAGATGAGGGCCACGGCCGAGGCCATCTCATCGGCGTTGACATTGTAGAAGGCGGCGTCCGGCCCGACCCCGACACAGGCTATGATCGGACAGTAGTTGTGCTCCAGCAGCAGGTCCACCAAGGCGGGATTTCCCTGGGAGATCTCTCCGACCTGCCCGTAGTCGAAGGGAGGCTCCTCCTCCTGGCCATCCCGGTACTTGTGAGCCAGAAAGCTCGATCCGTCGGCGCCGCACAGGCCGACGGCTCCCCCCTCCATGTCGTTGAACACCGCTACGATGTTCTTGTTCACCAGGCCGCCCAGGACCATCAGAACCACCCGCATGGTCTCCGGGTCGGTGACCCGCAATCCCCTGTGAGATTCCGTGGGAATGCGCAACTCCTTCAAGTAATGCCTGATCTGCTTTCCGCCGCCGTGAACCACGATGACCTGGTGGCCGCGGCGCCTCAGGCCCAGGAGTTGGGCGACAATTCTATGGAGAAGCCCGGGTTCCGTCAACAAGCTTCCACCCAGTTTGACGACCAAACGCACGGCAGCGACTCCCGTTTGGAAACGCTTCCCGAACCGCCGCGAGGCAGGGCTGACCGCAGGGTCACAGCAGGCCCAGGGTTTCCTCCAGTCCCAGCATGACATTCATGTTTTGAACCGCCTGGCCGGCTGCTCCCTTGCCCAGGTTGTCGATGGCGGACACGATGATGAGATCCAGGTCCTGCTGACGCCAGCCAATGTCGCAGAAGTTGGTGTGGGCCACGTGCTTCACCTCCGGGAACTCACCCTCGGGGTACAGGCGTATGAGGGGTTCCCCGGCGTAGGCTTGCTTCAGGCAGGCGCTGACCTCCGCGGGCGAAGCCGAGCTTGCGGTCTTCACGTAGATGGTCGAGAGGATGCCTCGGTTGATGGGCAGCAGATGAGCCGTGAAAATGAGACGCCGGTGGCCCAGCTCTTGCCAGATCTCGGGAGAATGCCGGTGACGCCAGACGTTGTAGGCCTTGAAGCTTTCGGTGACTTCCGAAAAGTGCGTGTTCGCGGACGGTGTCTTTCCCGCTCCACTCACACCCGACTTGGAGTCGCAGACGATCCGGCTTTGGGGGTCCACCATGCCGGCTCGCTCCAGGGGAATCAGGGGCAGCAGAGCCGAAGTGGGGTAGCACCCGGGATTGGCCAGGAGGCGAGCCTCCCGGATCGCCGGACGCAGTGCCTCGGTCAGTCCGTAGACGGCCTCCGACAGGTGTTGCGCAAACCGGTGTTCGAAACCGTACCAGCGCGGGTAGAGACCGGCCTCTCTCAGACGGAAGGCCCCGCTCAGATCGACCAGGCGCAGTTGCCTCTCGAGGAGTTGGGGCGCCAGGTCGTGGGCGGTCTGGTTGGGAGTGGCCAGGAACACCAAGGAGATCTCTCGTTGCTGGAGAAGGTCGTAGTCCAGGGGCTCGATCTTCAGGTCGCAGCGATGGCGGAACTGTCTCAACTCGTCGCTGTAGAGCCGGGTCCCGCTGCGATCGCGGTTGGCGGTCATCAAGGTGGTCAGCTCCACCTCGGGATGGGACAACAGCAATCGGACGATCTCCGAGCCCGAGTATCCGCTGGCTCCAATGATGGCTACCTTTGGGATTGCCACTGCAACGCTCCTCGATGGCTTCCGAGCCTGTCGGTCAAGATCGGCACGAGCCTCCGGACAGCCCGAAAATTCCGCGCGCCCTTGCCTGCCGGACGCGAGTTGCCGCCAAACAGCGATAGGGTAACATCTCCTGCGCCCTCCCCCAAATTTCACCGCGGAGTGTTTCCCTCGCGCCTTGTCTGAAACAAACGAAAAAAGCGTAATCCACGAAGACACCAGAAGAACGACGAAGGGCCACCAAGCTTCACGGCTGTGCCCCATCGGCAGGGATGAGGCCCGGCAAGCCGACGCAGGCCTCCTCGAACAGCAAGACCCATTGAAAGAGGCACCCCACCCGGGAGCGCGGGCGTCCCGCCCGC
>JAPOZE010000154.1 GCA_026706225.1 Acidobacteriota bacterium | reverse complement strand
CCACAGCCCGGGCTTTTTCCAACTCTTGAAGGACTCTCCGGTAATCCACCGGCATCACCTTCACGAACTTGGGTAGCAACGCCTCCCAATCCCGCAACACTCTTCCCGCAACCGCACTCCCCGTATAAGTCCGGTGCCGGGAGATCATCCCCTTGAGGGTCTCCAGGTCGGCGGGCTCCACCACCGGTTCGAGATCCACCATGCTGTGGTTGCAGTTCCGGCTGAAGTGGCCCGACTCGTCCAGCACGAAGGCGATGCCTCCGCTCATTCCGGCGGCAAAGTTGCGACCGGTCTCGCCCAGCACCACGGCCACCCCGCCGGTCATGTACTCGCATCCGTGGTCCCCCACCCCTTCCACCACCGCCCGGGCGCCGCTGTTGCGCACCGCAAACCGCTCCCCCGCCACCCCCCGGAAGTAGGCCTGGCCCCCGGTGGCTCCGTAGAGCACCACGTTTCCGATGAGGATGTTGTCCTCGGCCTTGAAGGTCGCTTCCCTGGGCGGAAACACGATCAACTTGCCGCCCGACAACCCCTTGCCGATGTAGTCGTTGGCGTCGCCTTCCAGCCTGAAGGTGACGCCGGCCGCCAGAAAAGCCCCGAAGCTCTGTCCGGCCGACCCGCGAAAATCCACATGAATGGAATCTTCGGGAAGCCCGGAGTTGCCGTGGCGCTCGGCCAGAGCGGAGCTCAGCATGGTGCCCACGGTGCGCTGGGAGTTCCTGATGGGGTAGCCGAGGGAAATCCGGGTTCCCTTCTCCAGGGATTCCCGGCAGTCGGCAATCAAACGGTGGTCCAGCGCCTTCTCCAGTCCGTGGTCCTGCTCCTGGATCTTGTGGGTGGCGATTCGCTCCGGAACCTGGGGCCTGTAGAAGATGCGGGTAAAGTCCAGCCCCATGGCCTTCCAGTGCTCGACCGCATCGGTCACGTCCAGACGATCCGACCGGCCCACCATGTCCTCCACCCTGCGAAAGCCCATTTCCGCCATGATCTCCCGCAGTTCCTCGGCCACGAAGGTGAAGAAGTTGATGACATACTCGGGCTTGCCGGCGAACTTGCGCCGCAGCACCGGATCCTGGGTGGCGACACCCACCGGACAGGTGTTGAGATGGCACTTGCGCATCATGATGCACCCGGAAGCCACCAGGGGAGCCGTGGCGCAACCGAACTCCTCGGCGCCCAGCAGGATGGCCACCGCCACGTCCCGTCCCGTCTTGAGCTGGCCATCGGTTTGAACCACGATGCGGCCCCGCAGGTCGTTGAGCACCAGCGTCTGCTGGGTTTCCGCCAGGCCCAGTTCCCAGGGAACACCGGCATGCTTGATGGAGGTCTGCGGAGAAGCGCCCGTTCCTCCGTCGTGCCCGCTGATGAGCACCACGTCGGAATGAGCCTTGGAAACCCCCGCCGCCACCGTGCCCACCCCCACTTCGGCCACCAGCTTCACCGAAATCCTGGCCCGCGGGTTGGAGTTCTTGAGATCGTGAATCAACTGAGCCAGGTCCTCGATGGAGTAGATGTCGTGGTGGGGCGGAGGGGATATCAGCGAAACTCCCGGGGTGGAGTGGCGCACCCGGGCAATCACCTTGTCCACCTTGTGTCCGGGCAACTGGCCCCCTTCTCCCGGCTTGGCCCCCTGGGCCATCTTGATCTGCAGCTCCTCGGAGTTGACCAGGTACTCGACCGTCACTCCAAAGCGCCCCGAAGCCACCTGCTTGATGGCGCTACGGCGCCAGTCCCCGTTGGGATCGCGCACGTAGCGGGCCGGGTCCTCGCCTCCCTCGCCCGTATTGCTCTTGGCCCCGATACGGTTCATGGCGATGGCCAGGTTCTCGTGGGCCTCCTTGCTGATGGATCCAAAGGACATGGCCCCGGTAGCGAACCGCTTCACGATCTCCGAGGCAGGCTCGACCTCATCCAGGGGAACGGGGTCGCCCTGCTTGAGCTTGAACAGGCCCCTGAGCGTGCACATGTTTCTGCTCTGGTCATTGATCAGGGTGGAGTACTGCTTGAACAGGCGGTAGTCGCCGTGCCGGGTGGCCACCTGCAGCTTGGCCACCGATTCCGGATTGAACAGGTGAAACTCGCCGTCCCTCCGCCACTGGTACTGTCCCCCCACATCCAGCAGGTGCTTCCGGGACTGTGCCTTGGGGAAACCCTGCCGGTGGCGGGCTATGGTCTCCCGGCCCAGAACCTCCAGGCCGATGCCCTCGATGCGAGAGGCGGTGCCGGTGAGGTGGCGTTCGACCAGGCCTGAATTCAGCCCGATGGCTTCGAAGATCTGAGCTCCCCGGTAACTCTGGATGGTGGAGATCCCCATCTTGGCGATGATCTTGAGCAGGGCCTTGTTGATGGACTTGATGTAGTTCTTGAAAGCCAGCTCCTCGGTGACTTCGGCACGAAAGAGCTTTTGGGCCACCATGTCGGCCAGGGTCCGGAAGGCCAGGTAGGGGTTCACCGCCCCCGCCCCGTATCCGATGAGGAGCGCGAAGTGCATGACCTCCCGGGCCTCGCCGGTTTCCACCACGATGCCTACCTTGGTGCGGGTGCCTTCCCGAATGAGGTGGTGGTGGACGGCCGAAGTGGCCAGCAGGGCGGGGATGGGCACGCTGTCGGCATCGACGCCGCGATCGGAAAGAATGATGATGTTGTGCCCCCGGCTCACCGCCCGGGAAGCCTGGCGGCAGAGCCCATCCAGGGCGGTCTCCAAACCGCCGCCTCCGTCTTCTTCAGGGAAATGCATCTTCAAGGTCGTGGCGCTGAAGTCCTTGACCGAGGCCTGCCGGATCCGATCCAGCTCGAGATCGGTCAGCACGGGGCACTGCAATTTGAGCAGGCGGGCGTGCCTGGGGGTTTCGTCCAGGAGATTCTGCTCGCTGCCGATATAACTCTCTACCGACATCACCATCTCTTCCCGGATGGAATCGATGGGCGGGTTGGTCACCTGGGCGAAGAGCTGCTTGAAGTAGTTGTAGAGCAGCGGCGACTTGTTGGAGAGAACCGCCAGAGGCGTATCCGTGCCCATGGACCCCACCGCTTCTTCACCGTTCCTGGCCATGGGAGCCATCAACAAGCGAAGATCCTCCACGGTATACCCGAAGGCCTGCTGCTGGATCAGCAGGTCTTCGACCACCGGTTCCTTGCCGGCCGGTGCGGGCGGGAGCTGGGAAAGCTCGATCCTGTTGGCTTCGACCCACTCCCGATAGGGCTTTCGGGTGGTGAGGGCCTGCTTGAGCTCGGAGTCGTCGATGATGCGGCCCTGCTCGGTGTCGACCAGAAACATCCTGCCGGGTTGGAGCCGGCCCTTGTAGAGGATTCGCTCCTCGGGAAGATCCAGCACTCCCACTTCGGAGGCCATGACCACCAGGTTTTCCTTGGTGACCACATATCGGGAAGGACGCAGACCGTTCCGGTCGAGCACCGCGCCGATGCGGGTCCCGTCGGTAAAGGCGATAGAAGCCGGACCGTCCCAGGGCTCCATCAGACAGGAATGGTACTCGTAGAAACCCCGCTTGTCGGGGTCCATGCGAATGTCCTTGTTCCAGGCCTCCGGGATCAGCATCACCACCGAGTGGGCCAGCGAGCGGCCGCCTTGGACCAGGAACTGCAGGGCGTTGTCGATGGTGGCGCTGTCGCTGGCCGTATCGGACACCAACGGGAAAATCTTGGGAAGGTCTTCCCCGAAGAGATCCGAGGAGAGCGTCCTGGAACGGGCCCGCATCCAGTTGCGGTTGCCGCAAAGCGTGTTGATCTCTCCGTTGTGGGCCAGGTAGCGGTAAGGATGGGCCAGCTTCCAGGAAGGGAAGGTGTTGGTGCTGAAGCGCGAGTGGACCAGGCACAGGGCGCTCTTCACGGCAGGATCGGCCAGGTCCCGATAGTAGGCCGGGATCTGGGGAGCGGTCAGGAGGCCCTTGTAGACGATGGTGGCGGCCGACAGGCTGGCGATGTAGAAGCTCTCGCCCTGGTCCAACTCCCGTCGCTCCACCTCCCGCTCGACCCGTTTGCACACCACGTAGAGCTTGCGCTCAAAATCGGCCACCCGCTGCAGGCCGGAATTTTTGCCGATAAAGACTTGGCGAATGACCGGCTCCGACTCTCGGGCCAGGCTGCCGATGGCCCGGCTGTCGACGGGCACATCCCTCCACCCCAGCAGGTCTTGCCCCTCGGCCTCGATGACTTCCTCCAGGACCCGCTGCAGGCGGGCACGGGCCTCGACGTCCCGAGGAAGGAAGACCATGCCCACCCCGTATTCTCCCGCCGAGGGGAGCTGCAGCCCAAGGGTACGGCAGTCTCGTTGCAGGAATTCATGGGGAATCTGGATCAGGGCTCCGGCCCCGTCTCCCGTTTCCGGGTCGCAGCCGCAGGCTCCTCGGTGAGCCAGGTTGGAAAGCACTTCCAGCCCCTGGCGGACGATGAGGTGGCTGCGGCTCCCGTCCACGTTGACCACGAAGCCGACGCCGCAACTGTCACGCTCAAAGCGAGGGTCGTACAAGCCCTGTTTTTTCGGCAGTCCGTCCTGATGCATGGAAATCGTCTGAACCTCAACCGAGCCTGCCGTCAAATGGCGACAGCAACGCCCTCGAAGCCGGCACCGGCAGTTCCTGGAACGGCCCCGCGGTGCTGCCTTCCAGCTAAATCAGTTGGCTAAAGGTGCTTGAGTTGGGGAAGCCAGCAAACTTGATTGACAGCCGGAAAGGGCATCTTGACTCATCGAACCAGGGATTGTACCAAACTCGGACCCGAGAAGTCTTGCCTGTCGTGCCCGAAACCCGGTTGGAATGCGCTGCCACCCGGGGACAATCCCGACGAAAAAACGGCTCCCGCCGAATTCTAGAAGAAAGGCGCCGGCAAAATAAATTTATATTATTTATGCCTTCGATAAAGAGCGCTGATGCAGGGTATAATCTTGCCTTCATGTCCAAAGGCACCCGGATCCTCATCGCCGTCTCCCTGCTGGCCGTCCTGGGCTATATCGTCTATTCCTCCATGGCATTGGACCAGTACAGTTGCGAGGTCTGCATGGAGTTCAGAGGGAGGACCGACTGCCGCAAGGCCGTTGGAGCCACCGAGGCCGAGGCC
>JAPOZE010000300.1:1737-5106 GCA_026706225.1 Acidobacteriota bacterium | reverse complement strand
CCGAGGACCTGGAAGCCCTGTGTCTTTCCGGCACGGTGGCCTGGGGCCGGCTGCGGTTCTCTCCGCCCCCCTCAGTCGACCCGGAAGGCCCTTCGGCCGGAAACAGTCCGGGTCGGACCAAGCCCGGCCGCTCGGCCCCTCTGGCCTTTTTCACCCGGCAGGACTCCTCCTGGCTGCTGGAGTCGAGGCCCCTCTCCCTGGAGGACATTCCGGGGTTGTCTCCCGTGGCCGTGGAGGTCGCCAACGCCCTGCGCCAATGGGGAGCCTGTTTCCTGTCGGACATCTCCAGGAGTACCGGAAGACTGGCCGCCGAGGTGGAGGATGGGCTGTGGGAGTTGGTGAGCCGCGGCCTGGTCAGCGGAGACGGGATGGCCGGGCTGAGGGTCCTGTTGCTGCCGAACCGGAAGCGGCGCGGTCCGGAGCATCGCTTGCGAGTCATTCGTGGAGGCAACGCCCCCGGTCGATTGCTGCCACTGGGCCGGTGGTCGCTGTTGCAGCCGCAGCGGCCCCATCTTCCGGACCATCCGCCCGGTGAAGCTCCCCAGCCGGACGAGTCCGTCAGTCGGATGACGCCTCCCCGCGAGGATCATGGCGAATTCGCCATCCGGATGGCCCATCAGCTCTTGCGACGCTACGGCATCGTCATCCGGGAGCTCATGACCCGCGAGCCTCACGCACCCCGATGGAGAGTCCTGCTGGGCCTTTACCGGAGGATGGAAGCTCGGGGCGAGATTCGGGGAGGGCGATTCGTGAGCGGCTTCACGGGCGAACAGTTTGCCCTGCCGGAGGCCGTAGACACCCTGCGGGCGCTGCGGCGCGGACGGGAGCCAGGGGATGAAACGGTGCTGGTCCCCGCAGCAGACCCGCTGAACCTGGTGGGCATCCTCACACCCGGAGGCCGAGTGTCTCCCTTCTCCCACCAGTGGATCGCCCTCCGGGAGGGTCTGCCGATTGAAGTGGGGGAGCTGGGAGAGGTGCTGAGCCGACTGCAGCCCAGGCGGACTGCCGGCGCCGAGCAGCCACGAAGCCGTTCGGACTCTCGCCCCGGTGGTGAAACCCATCGGTCATGACGGAATTGGGGTCCGCCAATCCGGCCTGAGCCCGCATTTCTCACCAGGTCGCTGAATGTACTCTAAAATGTTGAAACCGGCCGCCCGGGGGCAGCGTTGTTAAGGTTGTTCTGTGGGTCGTGAAGTATCCTGGAAAGGTAGGAGATCATGAAACTGCAACGCAATCTGGTTCTCCCCATCGCCGGGCTGGTGGTCCTGATCGCCGTGGTCTACCTGGTCTGGGGCGGCGGGGACGACGATCCGGCCGAGAAGTATTTGAAAGTGGCGGTGGAGCGCGGGGACGTCCGCAGGACCGTCACCTCGACCGGAACCCTGCAGGCGGTCGTCACCGTACAGGTGGGCAGCCAGGTTTCCGGGCGGATCCAGGAACTGCACGCCGACTTCAACAGCGTGGTCAAGAAGGGACAGACGTTGGCCATCATCGACCCGGCCAACTTCGAAGCCCAGCGAGATCGCGCCGCCGCCTCTCTGGCCACCTCGGAGGCCGCGGTGAAGAACGCGGAAGCCAACCTGATCAATCGCAAAGCCGAGCTCCAGAGCGCCGAGGCCAATCTTCAGGTGTCGCGAGTGGACCACCAGGAAGCCGGCCGGCAACTGCGCAGAGCCAAGGGACTGTTCGAGGACGGCCTCATCCCTGAAAGGGATCTGGAGACGGCCCAGGCCGGCCAGGATCAATCGGCCGCGCGCCTGCTGCAGGCCGAAGCCCAGATCAGTCAGATCAAGGCCTCCATTCGATCGGCCGGGGCCCAAAAGGAACAGGCCCTGGCCAACGTCAAACAGGCCAAGGCCGAACTGAAGATGGCCCAGGTCAACCTCTATTACACCAACATCACCTCTCCCATCGACGGGGTGGTGATCGAACGCAGCGTGGATATCGGGCAGACGGTAGCGGCCAGCTTCCAGGCCCCCATTCTGTTCCTGATCGCCAACGATCTGGCCAAAATGCAGGTCATCGCTCAAATCGACGAGGCCGACATCGGAGCCATTTCCGAACAGGCCGAGGTCGATTTCACGGTCGACGCTTTCCCCGGACAGAACTTCCAGGGCAAGATTTCCGAGATCCGCCTCAGTTCCAAGCTTCCGGGTTCGAGCACCGAGGCCCAGCAGGCGGCCGGGTCCACCAACGTGGTGGTTTACAACGTCATGATCGACGTGGACAACCCCCAGTTGAAGCTGCGGCCGGCCATGACGGCCACCGTCACCTTCACCGTGGCCAGCGCCGAGGACATCCTGAAGGTGGCCAACGTGGCTCTGCGCTACCAGCCGCCGGACAAGACTCCCGAGGAGGTTCGGGCCATGCTGGGGGGCGGCCCGGCCGGATCGGGTGACGGCTCGGCGGCTTCCGGCCGGCCCGGAGGCCGTGACAACCAGGCCAGGTCCGGCGGTCGGTCCGGCATGGACCCGGAGCGGATGCGGGCCATGAGAGCCCGGATGGCGCAGGGAGGCGGAGGCCGCGGTTCCGGCGGACGCGGCATGGATCCGGAGCGGATGCGGGCCATTCGGGCTCGCATGGCTCAGGGGGGCGGGGGCGGACCCTTTGGAGGGGGCGGCCCCGGCATGCGTCGGGGCGGACCGGCCGGCGACGGCGCCAGGACGGTCATCGCACCGGCCATTCAGACCCAGTACGGCATCAACCCCGGCTTGAAGATCCGGTTCCCTCAGGCCGAGCAAGCGCGATCCCGCCGCGGGGTGTTGTGGGTCCTCGACTCGGAGGGTCAACCCGAACCGCGCCGGGTCCGCTTCGGGATCACCGACGGCCGGGACACGGCGATTCTCGGAGGGAATCTGGAGGCAGGGGAAGAGGTCATCACCGGAGAGATGGAGGCCCGGGCCAGCGCCAGCAGTACTTCCTCCCCGTTCGGGGGACTGTTCGGAAGCCGGAGACGAGCCCCACAACGAAGTCAGCAAAGTCGACGCGGCGGGAGCCGTTAGCCCATGCAACACCTCATCAACTCCCTGGCCGAAAAAACGCCTTCCGCGGACTGGAACGGGGCGGCCGTCATCGCCCTGCACGAGGTCTGGAAGATTTACGACACCGGAGAGATCCGGGTCGAGGCCCTGCGCGGGGTTTCCCTGGAGATTGACCGCGGGGAGTTCGTGGCCATCATGGGGGCCTCGGGATCGGGCAAGTCAACCATGCTGAACATTCTGGGTTGCCTGGATCGTCCCACCCGCGGGGTCTACCGCCTGGATGGCGTGGACGTCTCCACCTTCTCCCCCTCTCAGAGAGCCGACATTCGCAACCAGAACATCGGCTTCATCTTTCAGACCTTCAACCTGCTGAGCCGGACCTCGGTCT
>JAPOZE010000300.1:0-1617 GCA_026706225.1 Acidobacteriota bacterium | reverse complement strand
AGCTCTCGGGAGGACAGCAGCAGCGAGTGGCCGCGGCCCGGGCCCTGGTCAACCGCCCGGCCATCCTGCTGGCCGACGAACCCACGGGCAACCTGGACTCGGCGACCTCCGAAGAGATCATGGCCTTTCTCCAACGCCTGAACTCGGAACAGGGGATCACCCTGGTCATGGTGACCCATGAGCAGGAAGTCGCCAACTACGCATCACGGCAGATCTACATGAGAGACGGTCAGATCCTGAGGGATGAAAAGACCTGACCGCAATCACCGAGGATTTCCACCCGGGGTTCGATCACCGTGGATATCGGAGCATTGACATGAACTACTGGATGATCCTGAAGATTTCCCTGAAGGCCCTGAACCGCAACAAGGTTCGTTCGGCCCTGACCATGCTGGGAATCATCATCGGCGTATCGGCGGTCATTGCGATGGTGAGTCTGGGTGAGGGCGCGCGGCGACAGATTCAGGAAGAAATCGCCAGCCTGGGAGACAGCACCGTCTGGGTGAGGGCGGGCAGCCGTCGCTCCTGGGGTGTTCGCAGTGCCTCCGGAACCATGAATACCCTGAAAGCCGCGGATTTCGAGGCGATGTTGAACGAATGTCCCGCGGTCAAGGCGGTCAGTCCCAGCGCCAGGTCGATGGCCCAGGTGGTGTTCGGAAACCAGAACTGGAATACCCGGATCGAGGGATACAACGAACTGTATCCGGACATGCGGAACTGGGTCATCGCGCAAGGCAGTTTCTTTGACGATACCCAGGTCAAGGCGGCCGCCCGGGTGGCCGTGCTGGGCAACACCGTCTGGCAGGAGCTCTTTGCCGGCAGCGACCCCGTCGGACAGACCATTCGAGTCAAGAATCTCTCCTTTCAAGTCATCGGAACGTTCAAGGCAAAGGGATACAATTCCTGGGGCCGCGACCAGGACGACGTCATCATTGTTCCCTACACCACCGTCCAAAAGAAGTTTCTGGGGGGAGCGCTCCACGTGGAATCGGGCCTGGTTCAAGCGGTCAATTCCCGTGCCACCTACGCGGCCGAAGAGCAGATTCGAGCTTTGCTGCGCCAGCGGCACCGCCTGGGGCCTTTCGAGGACGACGACTTCATGGTACGCAACCTCAGCGAGATTGGAGAAGCAGCGGAAGCAACCAACCGGATGATGGGGGGGTTGCTGGCGGTCATTGCCTCCGTGTCCCTGCTGGTGGGAGGCATCGGGATCATGAACATCATGCTGGTGGCGGTCTCGGAGCGCACCCGGGAGATCGGCATCCGCATGGCCATCGGGGCACGACCCAGCCATGTCCGCATCCAGTTCCTCTCGGAATCGATCGGCCTTTGCCTCATGGGCGGGATCCTGGGCCTGCTGCTGGGAGTGGGGGTTTCCATAGGCATCCCTCTATGGCTGGGCTGGCCCACCGTCATCTCCATCAATTCGGTCATCATTTCGATCCTTTTCTCGGGCACCATCGGAATCTTCTTCGGCTACTATCCCGCCCACAAGGCAGCGGCCCTGGATCCCATCGAGGCCCTGCGCTACGAGTAGCTGCAGTAAGTCGGCCCCGCATATCGGTGGACGCACCCGCCCCTTCGCCCGGATGTCGCTGACCTTTTTGCCCCCCGGGA
>JAPOZE010000035.1 GCA_026706225.1 Acidobacteriota bacterium | reverse complement strand
CTTCCGGGTGGAGCTGCCGCTGGCGGCCCCGGTGATCATCGCCGGCATCCGCACGGCCACGGTCTGGGTGGTGGGATCGGCCACCCTCTCCACTCCGGTCGGCGCCACCAGCCTGGGGAACTACATTTTCAGCGGCCTGCAGACCCAGAACTCCACTGCGGTGCTGGTCGGCTGCGCGGCCGCGGCGGCGCTGGCGATCGTGCTGGATCAGCTCATTCGCCTGGGAGAGCTGGCCGTGGCCGGCCGCAGCCGAACCAAGGGCTGGCTGGCGGGGGCCGGCCTGCTGGTCATGCTGCTCTCGACCCTGATTCTGCAGATTCCCACCGCAAAGGGATCGGCCGTGGTGGTGGTCGGAGCCAAGCCCTTCACCGAGCAGTACGTTCTGGCGGAAGCCCTGGCCCAGAGATTGACCCAAGCCGGTCTTCGAGCCGAGAACCGATCCAGCATGGGCTCCATGATCCTGTTCGACGCCCTGACCGCCGGGCACGTCGATTGCTACGTGGACTACTCGGGGACCATCTGGGCCAACGTCATGAAGCGGCGGGACCTCCCTCCTCGGGCAGATCTGCTCAAACAGATGAAGGACTGGCTCCAGCGGGAGCACCGGGTCCGGGTCCTGGGGGCGCTGGGGTTCGAGAACAACTACGGCTTGGCGGTTCCGAGACGCAAGGCGGAGGCTTTGAAGCTCGCCTCCATTCAGGACCTGACCAGGCACGCCCCTCAGATGACGATCGGGGCCGATTTCGAGTTCTTTGTCCGGCCCGAATGGGTAGCGCTGCGAGACGCCTACCGTCTTGAATTCAGAGAACGGCGAACCTTCGATCCCAGCCTCATGTACGCCGCCGCCCGCGAGGGAGTGGTGGATGTCATCGCCGCCTATACCACCGACGGCCGAATCATCGAGTACGACCTGGCGGTCCTGGCCGATCCGCTGCAGGCGCTGCCACCCTATGACGCCGTGCTGGTGCTTTCCCCGGCGGCGGCCCGGCGCACCGAGCTGGTCAGCGCGCTGGAGGTTTTCAACGGGATTATCGATGACGGGACCATGAGAGCCGCCAACAAGCGGGTGGACGTGGATGGGGAGTCTCCCGCCCAGGCCGCCCGCTTTCTCCTGAAGGCAGTCGGGTTGTCGTCCTCGGACAAGGGCGGTGAGGGGGGCGATTCCCCGTGAGACTATTCGAATTGCACAGCGCGGTCCTGATCCAGCGGACTCCGGAGGAGATTTTCCCCTTCTTTGCGGACGCGCGAAACCTGGATCTGCTCACGCCCCCCTGGTTGCACTTTCAAATCGTCGATCCGGAGCCGGCTGCCATTCAGCGAGGCACGGAAATCGACTACCGACTCCGGCTCCGGGGAATTCCCCTGCGGTGGCGCAGCCGTATCACGGCCTGGGATCCCCCCGGTCTCTTTGTGGACGAACAGGTACGGGGGCCCTATCGCCGGTGGATTCACCAGCATCGCTTCCGCCGGGCGGAGGGCGGCACGCTGGTCGAGGATCACGTGCGCTACGCGGTCTGGGGAGGCCGGCTGGTCGACCGGTGGCTGGTGGCGCCGGACCTGTCCCGGATCTTCCGCTATCGCAGGAACGGCTGATTGAGCGGTTTCCGGAATCGAAGGGAGCTCCTTGCCAGCAATAAGGCAGCAACTGAAATTGCCTTTGTTCGAAGCCGGGGAACCGAAATTGCGCTCGGTCGAATCAGGAGGACGGATACTGGTTACGGGGGCCACCGGGTACATCGGCGGCAGGCTGCTGGCGAGACTCGAGGAACAGCCCCGATCGGTCCGCTGCCTGGCGCGGCATCCCGAGTTTCTCCGGGGGCGGGTCGACCCCGGCACCGAGGTGGTCAGGGGGGACCTGACGCAGCCGGAAACGCTTCCGGCCGCCATGAGAGGCGTCTCGGCGGCCTATTACCTGGTCCATTCCATGGCGTCCGGGGACAGCTTTGCCGAAGAAGACCGCCTCGCCGCCAGAGCCTTTGCGGAGACGGCCCGCGGGGCAGGGGTGGGGCGGATCGTTTACCTGGGAGGGCTGGGCGGCCAGGACGATCTTTCCAGACACCTGGCCAGCCGTCAGGAGGTGGGCCGAATCCTCAGGCACTCCGGCGTTCCCACGCTGGAGTTCCGCGCCTCCATCATCGTCGGATCGGGCAGCCTCTCGTTTGAAATGATTCGCGCCCTGGTGGACCGGCTGCCGGTGATGATCACCCCGCGATGGGTGCGAACCCTGGCTCAGCCCATCGCCGTCGAGGATGTGATCGCATACCTGGTGGCTGCGCTGGACCTTCCCGGTGCCGAGAGCCGCGTCTTCGAGATCGGCGGGCGGGACCGGGCTTCCTACAGCGACATCATGAGGGAATACGCCAGGCAGCGCGGACTCCGCCGTGCGATGATCCCGGTTCCCCTTCTGTCCCCGTGGCTGTCAGGCCTGTGGCTTGGCCTGGTCACCCCGGTCCATGCCCGTGTGGGACGCAAGCTGGTCGACAGCCTCAGAAACGAGACCGTCGTCAAGAATCCGGAAGCGCTCGACCGATTCGACATTCGTCCGCGCACGCTCCGCGAATCGATCGCCCGCGCCCTGGTGAACGAAAATCGATAGCCTCTATCCTCTCCACCGGCTGATCTTCGAGGGCGTGCTCAGGCGCATCGCCCGGCTCTCGTCCGGAAGGCAGGCAGCGGCGCCATGCCGCGAGGAGGTTTGACCCATGCAATCTCTGGGTGTCCTGGCTGCATTGCTCCTGGTGTGTCTGGGAGCCGGCTACCTCGGCTCGCTGGCGACGGCGGAATCGGTCAAAGACTGGTATCCCGGGCTCATCAAGCCGCCCGGGACGCCGCCGGACAGCGTCTTCGGACCGGTGTGGACCACGCTCTTCGTGCTGATGGCGGTGGCGGCCTGGCAGGTCTGGACCCGGTCGGGGTTCGAGGGAGCCCGGTTGGCCCTTGTCCTGTTCGGGCTGCAGTTGCTGCTGAACATCGCCTGGTCCTTCCTCTTTTTCGGCCTGCGCCAGCCCGGAGCCGCCCTGGTCGAGATCCTGCTGCTCTGGGTGGCGATCCTGATCACGCTTCTGGCTTTCAAATGCCACAGCCTGGTGGCGGCTCTGCTTCTGCTGCCTTACCTCGTCTGGGTGGGATACGCCACTTACCTGAACTACGGCATCTGGAGATTGAATCCGTAGGGTGGGCTTACCCTTCCGCGTCGACGCCCCGGCCGCGCAGGGTGTCACGCGCCACCTTGAGAAACCTGTCCCGGGCCCGGGAAGGGTCCACCACGGGATAGGGATAATCCTTTCCCAGGCGGACGCCCGCTTCCTCGAGGACGCCGGCGGGGGCCTCCCAGGGGCGGTGAATATAGCGGTTGGGCAGCCGGCCCAACCGGGGGAGCCACCGTCTCACGTAGCTTCCTGACGGGTCGAATCGATCCCCCTGACGGACGGGGTTGAACACCCGGAACCAGGGTTGGGCGTCGCAGCCGCAGCCGGCCGACCACTGCCAGCCCAGGTTGTTCTGGGCCGGGTCGCCGTCCACCAGGTACTTCAGGTAGTGGGCCTCGCCCAGCCGATAGTCGATGAGCAACTGCTTGGTCAGAAAGCTGGCCGATATCATGCGCGCCCGGTTGGGGACCCAGCCTTCCCGGAGCAACTGCCGGGCCGAGGCGTCCACCAGGGGAAAGCCGGTGCGGCCTTCGGTCCAGGCGGTCCAGCGCTCTTCGTTGAATTCCCAGGGAAAGCCGAGGAAGTCGGATCGGAATGGCCGCCGGAGCACCTCCGGGCGGTCCCACAGGGTGTGGTAGCCGAATTCCCGCCACAGGAGCTGATCCCTGAATGCGGTGCCCGAGGGGGTGTCCCGAAGGTTTTCCCAGGACCGCTGCCAGACCTCGCGCGCCGAAAGGGTGCCGAACTTGAGATCCGCCGAGAGTCGGCTGGTCGCCCCCAGGTCCAGACGGTGGCGGAGAGTCTCGTAGAGGCTGGCCGAGCCGGCGAAGAACGTTCGCAGGCGCTTGCGGGCGGCTTGCTCTCCCCCTTCGAGCACCCTCGGGTTGAGTACGAGTCCGATGTCGGTGCAATCCGGCACGCCGCCGGTCCATAGGCCGAGGCCGGCAGGCAGTGGGGGCAGGCTTTCGGGAGCGGGGCGCGCCCAGTCGGCGAAGGCTTCTTTCAGGAATGCCCGCTTGAAGGGTGTGAAGACCGAAAAGGGCCGGCCGGCCCGGGTCCGGATGCTTCCCGGTGGCGTGAGGGTCTCCCCCTCGAAGAGTCTGAGCGGGACGTCCAGGGCACCGGCGACCTCGTTGTCCCGAGCGCGCCCGCCGGGTTCGGAGCCCCGATGGGCCCAGACTCGATCGACCCTCCACTGAGCGGCCACTCTCGGCAGCGCCGACGGGCTCGGTCCTTCCAGCAGAACCAGCCCGCTGCCCCGTTCCGAAAGACTTTCCTGAAGCCCCGCCAGCGATTTCAGCAGGAACTGCATCCGGTGGGGCGCACGACCGGCCCGGCCCGGCCCGAAGTACCGGGGTTCGAGAACGAACAGGGGGATCACCTCCCCCTCGGCGGCCGCCCTCGCAAGGGGCTCGTGATCCCCAACCCTCAGGTCTTTTCCCCGGAACCAGACGATGGTGCGCAACCCCAGCCTCCGTCTTTCCGTGTAGCTATCCACATAATAAACACTCCTTTTTGTGTTTTTGTGCCTTTGTGGCCATTCCCGAAAACGATCCCGCTGGCGAATTCTGCAAACGCCTCAACTCATCAATCCGTTTTATTGGTGTTCATTCGTGTCCATTTGTGGTTCGTCTTTCAACTCTTTTCCCGTCCCTCGACCGTGGATAGCTTGTGTGGTAGGCTGATCTGCCATTTTGCGGTTGCAGGAAATGTGCGGGCAAGGGCCTGTTGCGGCTTCGGACACCCAGGACCCTGACGGGCGCGCCTTCGATATTGCGGCAAGGGCCCGCCGCACTGGCGGTTCGCCTTTTGCGGGCCGGCGGCAGCCTGTACCGAATCCCCTCCCATGAATCGATCCGAGCTCTCGAAGGCTTTTCAGACGGTCAGGCAGACCACCCGGGACCTCTGCCGGCCCCTGTGCACCGAGGACTACGTGATTCAGTCCATGCCCGACGTCAGTCCTCCCAAGTGGC
>JAPOZE010000040.1 GCA_026706225.1 Acidobacteriota bacterium | reverse complement strand
GGCGCTTGCCAGGGTAAAGGTTCGCTTCAGGTTCAGGCGGGGATCGGGCCGGGGAGTAATGTAGGGATCCTGCCCGATGGCCTTGTTGTAGTGGTGGTGGAGTCCCGGGATCAGTCCGGCAGCCTCGATCTTGCGGACGATCTGCTGCAGGTCCCGCATGCCTCCGGGGTAGCGGTCCTTGCGAAAGCGGTAGTGGCCCGGGTTCGGGGCGAAGGCCGTGTAGTAGATCATGAAGCTCCGGAATCCGCCGCGTTTGGCGTATTCCAGGTGGCGGTCGATATTGGCGGTCGTGACGTCGCTGACCCAGTAATAGGAATAAGGGTATTCCTTGCGACGGCGACTCTCGACCCCGGGAGGCAGGTCGAAATCCTTCTCCACCCGCGCCACCCCGTCCAGGATCCGCTCGGCGCCGGTCAGGATGAGCGCCGCTCCCACTCCCTCCAGCCTGACCCCCCGCACGGCCGCGGCCTGCATCAGGTGGTAACCGTCCCGTTCCAGTCCGTCGATGCGGGGGTAGGGATCGGTTCCCAGCAGGCAGACGGCCACCGAGTCGTCCCACTGGACGTTCAGCCACTCGCCGAAATGCTCGCGGTCGCGCACCGGGAGCTGGAGCAGGCACACTTCGTCGAGCGGAGTGGGCCGTTTCCGGCGAAAGCCCGGTTTTCTGGCCGACTCGATCTTCTCCACGGAAAAGCTGAAGTAGTCGTCGGTGACCGCGGTCCTGAGGGTGATTTCATGATCCACCAACTCGAATTCCAGCAACAGCCGATCCCCCTCCCGGCGAACCGAACGAACCGGGAAGGTCCTGGACTTGGCAGGGTACCTGAGCTGTAGCTCGTTCTCGTAGGGACGGTACTGGGTTACCGAAAACGCAGGGGTGGCGGTCCCCGGCGCCAGGCATTCCTGGCCGGTCTGCTTGTGCCAGAGGCTTCGGGCGATGCCGCCCGGACTGATTATGAGGCGGGCTTGCCGGTTTTCCAGGACGATGTCGTCGGGCTCCGGAGTGATCGGCCTGCCGCTGGTCGAACCCCGCTTTCCGGCCTGATCCGGCCCGCAGGCGGGTGTCAGCAGCCCGGCGGCTCCCGCCAGAGTTCCGGACTTCAGAAAGTCCCGCCGGCTCTGGCCGCCGGGAGATTGCTTGGCTTTTTTCATTCGGCTGGTATGACGATCCGGCCTTTTGTGGAGATGACGGTTTTCATTTCAAGAACGGTAACATCTTGCCGGGACAGTTGTCGATCTTGAGAGTTACGGCTTTTCCCTCCAGACAGGGCCGAAAGGCTGTTCAAGCGACAAACTTCCTTGCCGGAAATCCGGCAGGAACAGGTGCTGAATGATCCCGCATTCGCCGCCCTTTTTTGCCGCGAATTTGCCGTCGGAAGGAGTATCATGGTGTCGTCGATAGGACTCCGGAGGTTCGAAGGGAGGCATGACGATGAATGCTTGCAGGGTCTTTGACCCGGAACGGACACAGGAAGGCTGTGAATTTCTGAAGCAGCAAGGCTATGTGATTTTCGACCGGGTCTTCCGAGGGAAGGAACTGCAGCAGCTCATCACCGATTGTGACCGGCTCCTGGCCCGGGAGCGCGAGTTTCACTTCGATCCGGGAGACGGCCCGGAATCTCCCCACGATGCTGAAATCGAAGCCTACCTGGCCAGAACCTACAAGGTCGATGCGGAAGAGCTGGGCCGGGTCATGAAGAGGATCCGCCACACCCGGGCTCTCAATCACGATACTCCCTGGCCGGTGCCCGCGGAAGAGGTGAACCACAATTTTCTCCACATCCCCCTGCTCCTGGACGAAGGCCGCATGCAGCGCTGCTTCAACCTTCCGGCCAAGCTGATCGGCTGCGACCGCCTGTTCGACCATCCCATTCTGAGGCAGCTCATGGGCGAACTGCTGGGAAAGGACTGCGTGCTGTCCGATATGGCCGCCACCCGGATCGGTCCCCATTCGGAACCTTCCTACTGGCATGTCGATTCGCCCTTCACCATGGTCCCCGAGCCACTTCCCACCATCCCCATGGCCATCGCCATCGGATGGATGCTGGACGACTTCACCGTGGAAAACGGCGCCACCCGAGTGGTGGCCGGCACCCACCTGAGCGGCCGGAAGCCGCCCTGGACCTACGATTCGGTCGAGGGCGAGGTGTCCCTGACGGCCCCTGCCGGCAGCCTGGCCATCTGGTTCTCCCAGACCTGGCACCGGGCCGGCACCAACCTGACGGACGGCCCCCGGCGAGCCGTGCTGGGGAACTTCATTCGCGCCTGGATCAAGCCCTTCACCGACTATACCCGCAGCATTCCGGACGATATCGTGGATCGCTACCCGCCCCACGCCCGCTACCTTCTGGGCTGGTCGGCCTTCGGTCCTGCCCGCGGCTGACCACCCACGACTTCCGAATCCTGGCTGAACCAAGCGAAAAAGAGTGATCTGCGAAGGGGCAGGAAAAACGGGTCGGCGGCGGGTCAGTATTTCTGCATGATGACGGCCAGGAGGTTGTGTTTCATGAGCAGGAACCTGCGGGTTTCGTATCCGTCGAACAACTGAGTCACGTCCCGGTTCTGGTAGATTTTTCGGATGGACATGGCCCGATCGGTGGGAATGCGTTCCAGGTTGGCTTCGGTAACGATGCGGTATTGATGGATCCAGTCGGAGCCGCCCGGCGGTCTGGTCTGAAAGAGGGCGAAGATCAAGCTCTTCGGCTTCATCATGGCCGATACCCTGGCGATAAACAGGGAGGCGAATTCGGGATCCAGGTAGCTCAGCAGATCCCAGCAAATCAGTCCGTCGAAGAAGTCGCCAGGGTATCTGAAGTTCTCCCGGAAGAACTTGCCCGCAACCAGGGTCCGTGGATCGTCGAATGAGGTCGAGTATTCGGGCTTTGAGTAGGCCTCCAGCAGGTCTTCAACGAACAGCTTGACCTCACGTCCGAAGAAAAACTCGACGTTGGCTCCAGTTGGGACTCCAATATCCAGCAATACCGCTCTTTTATGGCGGCCGATGGCTCGGAGAAACTCCTTCAGGACATCGGCCTGCATTCTGACCGCAATCGGTCTGTTCTGCTCTCCGGCCACGCTGGCTGGAATCGGTTCAAGCCTATTCATCGCGGAGCCCGGGTTCCGTCCGCCGGCACGCGGTTGCCGTACGATTTTTTCATGAGAACAGCGCCTCTCCGACAAACCTTACCACAGGAGATCCTGGTGGTTCAGCCCGGTTTGAGACCGTTTCCCGCCGGCGCCGATCCGTAGGCACGATCGAGGATCTCCATGGGGTGCATCACTTGTATGTGATGGAGGTGGGCCGTCCGCAGGCCGTAGGCAATCTGAAGGAGACACCCGGGGTTTCCGGTGGCCACCACCTCCGGTCCGCACTGCTCGATATCCTCGATCTTGCGCTCCAGGATCCGCATCGACAATTCGGGGTGTGTGATGTTGTAGATTCCCGCGCTCCCGCAACATTGGTCCGGATTCCGCAACTCCAGCATCTTCAGCCCCGGAATCTGCTGCAGCAGGCGGCGCGGGGCCTGCCCGACTCTTTGGGCGTGCAGCAGGTGACAGGGGTCGTCGTAGGCGATACTCAGCTCCAGCCGGCCCGGCGGGGCCAGAGCCGGCAGTCCGTCCAGAAACTCCGAAATATCCATGACCTTTTGGCTGAAGGCCCGGGCTGGGGATGAGAACCCGGGATCGTCGGCGAGAAGGGCCCCATACTCCTTGAGCTTGGCGCCGCAGCCGGCGGCATTGACGATGATTGCCGAGACGCCGGCCTGCTCGAAGGCCTGAATGTTCCTCTTGGCCATCTCTTGGGCAGTCGCCGTGATGCCGGCGTGGGCGTGGAGAGCGGCGCAGCAGACCTGGGCGGAGGGGACGACAACCTCGCAGCCGTTTCGCTGGAGGACTCGAATGGTGGCGCGGTGGATGCCGGCAAAGATCTCGTTCATGACGCACCCGGTGACCAATCCCACCCGCACCCGGGTGGCCCCGGTGCTCCCGAAGACAGCTCCGAGTTCCACCGGGGCGGTGCGTTCTCCAAGGTCGGGGAGCAGTCGTTCCAGGTTGGCCAACCGCGACGGGATCAGCTTCAGGGCGGCCAATCCCCGAACCAACGACTGCAAGCCCAGGCGCTGGTAGAGGCGCAGCAAATGAAAGTGGAACCGCAGGAGCCGGGGAGAGGGGAAGACCCAGCCGAAGACGTAGCGGCGCAGGGCTTGCACCAGGAGGGGGCGCTTCAGTTGTTGCTCGACGATCTCGCGGGCCTGCTCCACCAGTTCGCCGTAGGGCACGCCTGAAGGGCAAGCCGACTCGCAGGCACGGCAGTCCAGGCAGGCGGAGATGTGCTGAGCGAAACTGCCGGCGACCGGCAACCTCCCGCGCTGCTGGGCTTGCATGAGGTAGATGCGGCCTCTGGGCGAGTCCGCCTCTCTCCCCAGCTCGATGTAGGTCGGGCAGGCTTGCAGGCAAAGCCCGCAGTGAACGCACTGAGGAGTCAAGTCCGCCGGGACGGCGCTGCCTGCCTGATGTGGATGAGCCGGTGATTCCATGGGTTCCTCGGATGTCGAGCGCCTCACGACCGGGACCGGTGCCCGAACGGCGGGGGGCGACGGCTGCACCCGGGCCGCGGGCGGGTCGGGTTCAGACCACGAATCTTCCCGGGTTCAGGATCTCCCGGGGGTCGAGCCGGTTCTTGATCCGCCTCATCAATTCCAGGTCCTTGTATCGATAACCCCAGGCATCGACCCGGTCCTTGAGGTCCGCGGGCCCCCCTTCAATCACCACGCTGCCGCGTACCGCGTTCAGCAAGGCCCGCCACCGCTCGATCAGCTCTGCCAGCCTCCCCGCCTGAGGGGTCGAAACATCGAGATGGCAGTAAATTCGGATCACCCCGCTTCCCGCGTGGGCTCTCAAGACGAATGGGACCTCGGTCTCGGACAACTGCCTTTCGATCTCCTCGATCCACCCGACCAGTTGATTGGGAAGGATGTTTACCTTGAGCGTGACGCTTTCCAGCGGTGGTTCCGCCAGGCAGAAGCGGTCCTCCCGCAAGCAGTCCCAGAGCCGGGCCTGCTCCCGGGAGTCGCCGACCGGCACGTCCCCGTCCAGGCAGGAACCCCAGATCTCCTTCAATTCCTT
>JAPOZE010000355.1 GCA_026706225.1 Acidobacteriota bacterium | reverse complement strand
AATGGCGTGACCCTGGACTTCCTCCATCGCCACCGGACGCCGCTGCCCATCTGAAACAAGGCCGTGAGGGAACGGAAGCGGCCGGCGTTGAGCGTCGCCGATCGCGGGGTGAATGCCGGCTCCTCTCGGGCCGACCGGCCGATCTCAAATCCAGGAGTTCCCGCTTCTCAGATGAACAGTCAAGCCCTGACGCAATTGACGGACGAGGAGGAGTTGTTTCGGGATGCCGTTCGCGACTTTGCGCGATCCGAGATCGGCCCCCGTGTCAAGGAAATGGACGAGCGGGAGAAATTCGACCCCGATCTGTTGCGGCAGTTCTTCGAATTGAACCTGATGGGAATTCAGATTCCCCAGCAGTGGGGGGGAGCCGAGGGCAGTTTTTTCATGTCCGTCCTGGCGGTGGAAGAGCTGTCCCGGGTAGACCCGTCTGCCGCCGTCATCGTGGATGTCCAGAATACTCTGGTCAACAATGCCCTGCTCAACTGGGGCAACCAGACGCAAAAAACCCGTTACCTTTCCCGTTTGGCCAACGGCTCGGTGGGGGCCTACGCGCTGTCGGAGGCGGGCGCCGGCAGCGATGCCTTTGCACTCCGAACGCGGGCGGTGGAAAAGGACGGAGCCTTTTTCCTGAGCGGCCAGAAGCTCTGGACCACCAATGCCCTGGAGGCCGACCTCTTTATTCTGTTCGCAACCCTGGACCCCGCCCTGGGATATCGGGGAATCACCGCGTTTCTCATCGAGAAGGACTTCCCCGGATTTTCGGTGGGCAAGAAGGAAGAAAAGCTGGGCATCCGCGCCAGCAGCACCTGCGAGCTGGTGCTGGACCATTGTCGGGTTCCTGCGGAAAATGTCCTGGGCCAGCGCGGCAAGGGTTACAAGGTCTCCATTGAAACCCTCAATGAAGGCAGAATCGGAATCGCCGCGCAAATGATCGGGCTGGCCGCGGGAGCGCTCGAACAGGCAACCCGCTACGCCGGAGAGCGGCAGCAGTTCGGGCAATCACTCTCCAAGTTTCAAGCGATACGCTTCCAGATCGCCCAGCTCTCGACCGAGCTGGAAGCGGCCCGCCTGCTGACCTACAACGCGGCCCGGATGAAAGACGCCGGCACACCGTTCCTGAAGGAGGCGGCCATGGCCAAGTACTACGCCTCTCAGGTGGCCGAGCGGATTGCCTCTGAGGTGATCGAGATCTTTGGAGGTTACGGCTATACCCGGGACTACCCGGTCGAGAAATTCTACCGGGATGCCAAGATCGGCAAGATCTACGAAGGGACCTCATTCATGCAGCTCGAGACCATCGCCCGGGCCGTGCTAAAGGATCGATCCTGAAATGGCTGACAAGACGGGACTTCTGATAATCGACCATGGAAGCCGCCGGCCCGACGCCAATCGAGTGGTGCGCCAGGTTGCGGCAATGGTGCGGGAGAAGTCTCGTTTCCTGATTGTCCAGCACGCCCATATGGAATTGGCGGAGCCCACCATCCAACAGGGGTTCGAGACCTGTGTGGAGGCCGGGGCGGACGCGATCGTGGTCCAGCCCTACTTCCTGGGTCCGGGGAGACACTCCACCAGCGACATTCCCCGGATGATTCGGGAAGCAGCCCGAAACCACCCCCGGATCACCATTCGCCTCAGCGCACCGCTGGGGCCCCATCCCAAAATGGGAGAGCTGATCCTGGAGCGAATCAGGGAGGCAGGAATCCTCCGCCGCTAAACCGATGCAGAAAGCCAAGCCGCTTCAACCCGGGGACACGGTCGGCATTACAGCCCCGGCGGGGTGCGTCCAGCGCGAGGACCTGCTGCGCGGGATCTCGGAGATCCGGAGACTGGGCTACCGGGTACGCTACGACGACTCCGTCTTTTCCAGGCACCGCTACTTTGCCGGCTCCCACCGGCAACGGGCAGAGTCGCTGGTCAATCTGTTCACCGACCCCGAGGTGAAGGCGATTTTTTGCGCCCGGGGCGGCTACGGCTGCCAATACCTGCTGGAACTGCTGGATCCGGTGACCCTGCAGGCCCATCCCAAGATTTTCATGGGCTACAGCGATGTCACCGTCCTGCTGCAATTCCTGGAAAACCAGTGCGGCCTGGTCTGCTTCCACGGACCTATGGTCGCCTGGGAGTTCGCCCAAGGGGAGCCCAGCTATAATCGCGACAGCCTGCTGGACTGTCTGACCGCCACTCGGCCCGGCCGGAGGCTCCACTCCCCCGAAAGCCTGACTCTCCAAGCCGGAACCGCTCGCGGGCGCTTGACCGGAGGATGCCTGTCCCTTCTGGTCGCCTCCCTGGGCACGCCCTACGAATTGCAGTCTCAGGACAGGATTCTCTTTGTGGAGGACATCAACGCCAAGCCCTACCAGGTGGACCGGATGTTGATGCAACTCAAGCTGGCAGGAAAGCTGGAGGGGGTTCGGGGCTTCGTCTTCGGCGAGATGCTCGACCGCGGACAGGCCGGGCAGGCGCCGGGCATACCGGAGATTGTCCTGAGCCTGTTGCAGGAGTTCCAGGTCCCCATCTGGTACGGACTGCATTCCGGACACACCAGCAGCGGGTGCCTGACCCTTCCCTTCGGCGTGGAGGCTCGACTGGATGCCGGGGAGCGCTGGCTCCAGTTCGAGGAAGCAGCCGTGGCCACAGGATGAATGCCGGCCACTCCCTTCTCTACCGGAGGAATGGCTCCACCCAATCGACCACCCCAATGGAGAAATCTGCCGATGGTTGATATTCTCGGCGACGTCAGGCACATCCACCTGGTCGGCATCTGCGGCACGGCCATGGCCTCGCTGGCGGGCATGCTCCTGCAGAAGGGGTTCCGCGTCACCGGTTCGGACCGGAGTGTCTACCCTCCCATGTCCACCTTCCTGCAGGATCGGGGCATTGCCATCCTCGAGGGATTTTCCGAATCCCATCTCAGCCCCCGCCCCGACCTGGTGGTGATCGGCAATGCGGTCTCCCGGGGCAATCCGGAAGTGGAGGCGACGCTGGATGGGAAAATCCCCTACCGCTCCCTGCCGGAAATTCTCAAGGAAGTCTTTATTCGGGGGAAGACCTCGGTGGTGGTGGCGGGCACTCACGGCAAGACCACCACGGCGGCCCTGCTGACCTGGGTGCTGGAGTCCGCCGGACTCCGGCCATCCTTTCTGATCGGGGGCATTGCCCGCAACTTCAACACCAGCTTCCGGGTGTCCGACGGAGAGCATTTCGTGATCGAAGGAGACGAATACGACACCGCCTTCTTCGACAAGGGACCCAAATTCCTGCACTACTTGCCCGATTTGGTCATCTTCAACAACTGCGAGTACGACCACGCCGACATCTATCCCGATTTCTCGGCGGTCCAACAGAGTTTCCGGCGATTGCTGAACATTATCCCTTCCAAGGGGGCATTGATTGCCGGCTGGGACGACCCGGTGGTTCGCAAGCTGAGCGCCGATTCGCCCACCAACGTCATTTCCTTCGGACTGGACCGGGCAGCCCGATGGACTGCGACTTCCATCCGGTTTCTGGAACGGTCCACCCGCTTCCAGGCGCTTCAGGATGGCAGGGACTGGGGCCGGTTCGAGGTTCCACTCGCCGGGAGCTTCAACGTCAGGAACGCGCTGGCTGCCCTGGCCTGCGCTCACCGGCTGGGCCTGTCCCGGGACGCCATCGCCCGGGGATTAGGCTCCTTCCAGAGCGTGAAGCGACGCCTGGAGATCCGCGGCGAGGCTGCCGGAATCACCGTCCTTGACGATTTCGCCCACCATCCCACGGCCATTGCCGCCACCCTGGCCGCCGTCAGGAACCAATTTCCCCAAAGTCGTGTGTGGGCGATTTTCGAACCCCGGTCCGCAACGGCCCGCCGACGGGTGTTTCAGAGTCAATTTTCCCGTTGTTTCGCCGATGCCGACCACGTAATATTGTGCTCGATCTTTGCTCCCGAGAAGCTGGACCCCGACCTTCGGCTCGACCTGGACCGGTTGGTGCGGGACCTGAGAAAGCAGGGCCAGGACGCACACTGCTTTCCCACGGCCGGCGAGATCGTCCAACAGATCGCCCCCCGCCTTCAAACGGGTGACAAGGTGGTGATCATGTCCAACGGCGGCTTCGACGGTATTCACGCCAGGCTCCTGGCCGAGATCGCCCGGGATTGAGCGGCCGGGAACCGGAAGCAGCGCCACCGTGATCATTCTCGCTCCCCGGGCGGCTACCCTCCCGCTATGAATTCCCCGACGCCAACGGGACACGTTCACCTTTCCTATTCCCTTCTCTGCGACGATGTCCGCCTGGAAGCCGGGAACAAGCTCAGCATCATGGGAATCTTTCAGGACATCTACCTGCCTTCGCTGCCCTCCACGGTGCTCCGCTTCGCCCTACTGAATCACTGGGTGGGCCAGGGTCGGCATGAGACCCGGATTCAACTGCTGTCACCCGGACGCGGCAAGACCCTCATGCAGACCAGCCCCTCCGTATTCTCGCTGGACCCGAGGAGCTTCGCCGACAACGTAACCCTCTTCAACAACCTGGGCTTCTCCGAATATGGGACCCACATTCTGCAGGTCTACCTCGACGGCTTCATGGTGAAGGAGCTGCCGTTGAACGTTTTGAAGCCTCCGACCACCAGCCAGAAGCCCCCGACTTCCAGCACGAGGGTCAATTGACCCCGAATCCGGTTGGCTTCGGACCACCCTTGCCGGAAACCAATCGAGGGGCTCGTCGACCAAGGCACAAGAAAGAAATCCGCGAAGGCGAACGGCGAACCACGAATGGACACAAATGAACACCAACAAACGGATTGATGATTCGTGTTCATTCGTGGTTCGTCTTTACTAACGGTCGGCTGTTCTTGCATTGAATGATTCACCTGCCAGGATCAGGCACTACCCATGTTTGAATTGGCGGCCGCTTCCGATATACTTGGGCGCTTTCGAGGCAGGCTCGGCATTCCCGTTCGACACCCGTCCCCGGACGTTCCACCATGAAGATCCACGAGTACCAGGCCAAGAAAATCCTCAGCGACCACGGAGTCCCCGTGCCCCGGGGCAAGGTGGCGGACACCGGTGCGAAAGCCCGGGAAATCGCCGGCGAGTTGGGCGGACTGGTGGTGGTCAAGGCTCAAATTCACGCCGGTGGACGCGGGAAAGGAGGAGGGGTCCGCCTGGCTCGTTCTCCGGAAGAGGCCCAGG
>JAPOZE010000443.1 GCA_026706225.1 Acidobacteriota bacterium | reverse complement strand
CTAGAGTGGTCAGGCTAACCGACTGGGCGCTACTCCCCGACGCGGCAAGACCCCCCACGGGGTCGGAGCCCGCCGGCGTGTCACTCGAGGAGATGGTCGAGTCGCTGGAAAGGTAGTACCGTAACGTGGTCGAGCCCGAAGAGGCGCTGCCTTGGTTGCGCACCGTGGCGCTCAGCGTGAACCGCGCTCCAAACACCGGGGCGCTCTCACTGACCGTGGGATTGTCCACCACCAGGTCGGGCGCTCCGCCAACCGTTACCGTCACCGCAGCTGAGCAGTTGTTCTGCGTATCGAATTCACCAGTCACTGAGTCCACGCACGCCCCGTAGTAGTAGGTGCCGGGGTCCGAAGGGGCTGTGAGGGTGACCGACTGAACTGTGACCCCATGAAATGGAATTGCTCTTGACACCTGAGCCGTACCTACCACCGTATCCGATGCCGTGATTGTGGAGTCCGAGGAGCGGACGAAGCGGAGGGTGGTGGATGCGGATGGCATGTTACCTCTGTTTGGCGCCGCCGTACTCAGAGTGAACGATGCTCCAGCCGTGGGTCCACTGTTACTGACCGTGGGCGTGTCCACCACCAGGTCGGGGCCGATCATCACCGTCAAAGCAGTCGAGCAGTTGTTGGTCGTATCCGACTCACCCGATACCGCGTCCACGCAGGCCCCATAGTAGTACGTGCCCGCCGTAGAGGGAGCAGTCGGTCTGATATTAGGTATGGTGCCTCCCGGTGCCCCGAGTGGCGACACCGAGTCAGTGCCGATCTCGGTATCCACCGTGGTGATGGTTGTGTCGGTGGACTGATAGAAGCGCAAGGTGGTCCTGGCCGAAGGGGCGCTGCCCTGGTTGTCCACGACGGCTGACAGAGCGAATGACTGTCCTGCCATCACCCGGGCTCCTACAGGTAGACTGGGCAGGCGGACCACGAGGTCGGGGGCGGGATCCGGGCTGCGGCCGATCCCTGCCGGAAGGGTCGGATCGGTGGGATCGTTGAGGTACGCCGCAATGACCCAGACATCGGACAGGTCGACCCGGCCGTCGGCGTTGACGTCCCCCAGGGAGATGTCGCCGCTGTTGGGCATGACGATGCTGGAGTCCCGGCTGTACAGGGCCACCAGCAGGGCGTCGAGGAAATCCACCCGGCCGGTGTTGTCCACGTCGCCCAGAATCCCGCCGGAAGCCACTTTCGCGCGAGGGGCACTGGACGGCGTCTCCACCACGACATCCAGCGGCGACATGCCCGCCGTCACCCGGAAGGCCGGGTCCACGTAGGGAACCAGCTCCGGACCCGAGACGGTCAAACCGTAGGCAAGGGCGGTCTCCCCGGCGGGTCCGGCCTCGTCCCTCGCCGCGACCGCTGAGCTTGCCGAAGCGGACCCCGCCGGCCCGTCGACCAGCAGCATACGCCGCGTGATCTTCCCCGCCTCCCCGCTCAGGCGATACAGATACACCCCTGCCCCCACCGCCTGACCCGCCGCATCCGTGGCGTCCCACTCCGCCGTGTGAAAACCGGCCGGCCGCTCCCCGTCGACCAGCGTGGCAATTCGCTGTCCCAGGAGGTTGAACACCTCCAGACGCACGTGCATCGATGACGGCAACCGGTACGGAATGAGGGTGGAAGGGTTGAACGGGTTGGGATAGTTCGACCCCAGCTCGAAGCCCTCCGGCAGGGCGGTGCCCGGCAAAGCTCCCAGGGACAGGGTGAAGTGGCCCGACTGATCCGTAGTAGCCCCGATCGGAGCTGCGCGCAGATCGGCCAGGTCGAACACCCGAACCTGCGCCCCGGCCACGGGGGCTCCCGAGGTGAGCCGCACCCTGCCCTCGATCAAGGGCTCGGCCCCCGGATTGCCCGCCGGGGAGGGCGAACCATAGAGGACCGTCAGCGGTGTGAAGACGGAACTGAGGAACGCCAACAACACCAAGCCAAAAACAGGAGTTTTCATGGGGTTATGCTCCTGTTATTTCGGTCTGTGGTCCGCTCGGATGGCCCCCCCTGAGGATTTCCGCACATTTACCCATCAACGCAGCAAGGTGAGTTTCCGCGTCATAACGCCCTCCCCCGTCACCAGCCGGTACAGGTAAACGCCGCTGGCCAGGGGGCGGCCCTCTGCGTCGCACCCGTCCCAGTGGGTACGGTGGTAACCGGTCTCCTGCGGCCCCTCATGCGGAACCGCCACCCGTTGCCCGGTCAGCGCGAACACTTCGATTCGCGCCCGACCCGGCTCGAGCAGAGACCAGGAAATGACCGTTTCGCTGTTGAACGGGTTGGGGGAGTTCTGCTCCAACCCAGTTTCCTCGGGCAGGCCTATCAATTCCTGGGCCATAGCCACCATCTTGGCCCGCTGAGGCTGGTCGAAGTCGTCGATGAACCGGAAGAAGTCGACGAAATCGACCGTGCCGTTGCCGTCGAGGTCGAAGCGCGTGTCGGTGCCTCCGAAAGCGTCGATGAACAGGAAGAAGTCGGCGAAATCGGTCCTCCCGTCGCCGTTGAAATCAGTGGCGGCTGGGGCTTGCGTTTGCGGTTCCGGTGTAGCCGTATCTACGGCTCCGGCGCCGCCGCTGGTCGGCATGTCGTAGGCATAGATCTTTCCCTCGCCCCTGTCCGCCACCCACATGGTTGTTCCATCCGACCAGATAGCCTCGGGCCAGTTGTTTCCAGCGGTACTTAGAGAATTCAGGTCCTTGGAGGGGTCGTGGGTCTTGGTGGACAGGTCATAGGCGTACAGCTTGTCGTCAATCCAGTCCGCCACCCACATGGTGGTTCCGTCCGACCAGAGGCCGGAAGGGGAGGTGTTTCCAGCCGAACCCAACGTATTAAAGTCCTTGCCGGAGTCGCGGGTCTTGGAGGCCAAGTCATACGCGTCCAACGTGCTGGAGTCCGCCACCCACATGGTAGTGCCGTCCGACCAGATGCCTTTCGGCCAGGGGTATCCACTGTTTTCCAGGGTATTGAAATCATTACCGGGGTCGCGGGCCTTGGTCGTCATGTCGTAGGCGTACAGCTTCTCTTCCAAGTCGTCGGCTACCCACATGGTGGTTCCGTCCGACCAGATGCCATTTGGTCTATTGTTATCTGTGGAGTGCCGCCACGAAAAATCTTTGCCTGTGTCGCGGGCCTTTGTCGCCAGGTCGTAAGCGAAAAGCTTCCGACTGAGATCCGATACCCACAGGGTGATTCCGTCCGACCAGATGCCGACGGGGAGGCTGTTTCCCGCGATTTTCAGGGTATTGAAATCCTGGGCCAGGTTCCGGGGGCAACACAGGGGCACCTGCGTGACCTGCCACTGACGCACCTTGCCGTCCCCGGCCCCGCTGACCAGCAGGCTGCCGTCGGGACTGAAGGACAGGCTGCGGACGGGGGACTCGTGCCCCAGGGTCGCCTCTCTTTCCCAGGTGAGGGGGTCCCACAAGTGCGCGTTGCCGTCGGCGCTGCCGCTGGCGAACAGGCTGTCCTTGGGACTGATGGCCATGCTCAGGACCGGGGACTCATGATCGAAGGTGGCCAGATGGTCGCCGGTGGAAGGATTCCAGAAACGCGCCGTGCCGTCGGCGCTGCCGCTGGCCAGCAGGCCGCCGTCCGGACTGAAGGCCATGGTCAACACGGACCCCATATGCCCGGTAAGGGTGGTGTCGAGCAGCCCGGTGTCCGGGTTCCAGAGGCGGATGGTGCCGTCGGCGCTGCCGCTTGCCAACGTGCCCCCCTTGGAACTGAAGGCCACGCTAAGGACGCTGTCGGTATGCCCCGTGAGCGTCCGCCGATGCGCGCCCGTTTTCGCATTCCAGAGGCGTACGGTCCCGTCTGCGCTTCCACTGGCCAGCAGGGTGTGGTCAAGCAGACTGAAGGCCGTGCTCAGGATCGCACCCGTATGCCCGGTGAGCGTCCTGACGAGTTGCCCGGTGTCCGGGTTCCACAAGTGAAGATTTCCGTCCAGGGTCGCGCTGGCCAGCAGGCAGCCATCTATGGGACACAGGGCCAGGCTCAGGACCGGAGACAGATGTTGCAGGGTAGTCCTGAGCAGCCCGGTCGTGAGATCCCACAAGGCAACGGTGAGGTCGAAACTCGCGCTGATCAGCGTGGCGCCGTCCGGGCTGATCAGCGCGGCGGTGACGGCCGCCGTATGCAAGGTGAGGGTGGTAACGAGGCTGACGGTGAGGTCGATGACTCCGACGGCGACCTCGACAACTCCGACGGCCACATCGACGAGGCCTACCGTGACGCTGACGATTCCTCCGACCACGTCACCAATGGTGCCTCCCCCGTGGCTGGTGCCGTGCAGGACGCATATGACCAGCATCGCCGCGAGAACCGGCACGATGAGTTTTCGGATGAGTTTTCGATTGATGAGTGTGTTTTTCATCAGGAATACTGCTCTCTTATCTCAACAGGGTGAGCTTGCGGGTCAGTACCGTCTCGGCGCTCACCAGCCGGTAGAGGTATACGCCGCTGGCCAGGGAACGACCCATGTCGTCGCGGCCGTCCCAGTGGATGCGGTGGAAGCCGGCCTGCTGCGGCCCCTGGCGCAGGACCGTCACCCGTTGCCCGTTCAGCGCGAACACCTCCAGTCGCGCCGGCCCCGGCTCCAGGAGGAACCAGGAAATGACGGTCTCGTTGTTGAACGGATTGGGGGCGTTCTGCTGCAATTCGGTTTCACTGGGCAGCCCGATCATGTCCCGGGCCATGGCCAGCAGCTTGGCCTGTCCGGACTGGCCGAAGGCGTCGACGAACTCGAAGAAGTCGGCGAAATCCACGCTGCCGTCGCCGTTGAAATCGCCCGTCCCTGTGGCGATGGCGGCGACGGTCACGGCCACGGCCGGGGATCAGTTGTTCCCGGTACCGGTTTCGCCGCTGTCGCTCGGAACGCAGGCGCCGAAGGAGGTATCGTGGTTCCATTCTGCTGTTCGATCACGCCGTCTTTGTTGTCGGGAAATCTGCTGCGTAACTGGCAGAAGAGTTTTCAGCCCTGCCTTGCGGTTTCGAATCGGTTTCGAAAAGGCAGGAGCGGGGTACTCGGGCAGCCACGGATCCATCGCGCATCCCCGGTTCGATTTCCAGGGCAGCGGCGCGCCAAAAGACCGGATTCCGCTATTTCCCGTTGTCGGCATACAACTCCCTCGCCGCCTCCATCTTCTCCCCGATCTCCCGGTTTTAATTCCTCCGGGGCAAGC
>JAPOZE010000122.1 GCA_026706225.1 Acidobacteriota bacterium | reverse complement strand
AGAAGCTGAAGCTGGCCCACCAGTTGGAAGCCCTCCGGGTGGATGTGATGGAAGCCGGCTTTCCCATCGCCTCCGACGGCGATTTCGAGTCGGTGCGCCAGATCGCCAGGGAGATCCGTTCGGTGACGGTGGCGGGACTGGCCCGGGCCATGGAAAAGGACATTCGCCGCTGCTGGGAGGCGCTGGACATCGCCGCCAAGCCGCGCATCCACACCTTCATCGCCACCTCCGACATCCATCTGAAATTCAAGCTCAAACGTTCCCGGGATCAAGTCCTGGAGGATACGGTCAATGCGGTCCGGTTGGCCCGGTCTCTCTGCGACGAGGTGGAATTCTCCGCCGAAGACGCCGGGCGCAGCGACCTGGACTATCTCTGCCAGGTCGTGGAAGCGGCAATCTCGGAAGGCGCGACCATCATCAACATCCCCGATACGGTGGGATATTGCGTGCCGGAAGAGTTCGGACGGATCTTCAGCGTCCTGCGGGAAAGGGTGCCCAATATCGACCGGGCGCGCTTGAGCTGCCATTGCCACAACGACCTGGGGTTGGCGGTGGCCAACTCCCTGGCCGCCATTCGGGCCGGTGCCCGCCAGGTGGAGTGCACCATCAACGGAATCGGCGAGCGAGCCGGCAACGCCTCCCTGGAAGAGATCGTGATGGCGCTGCGGGTACGCCGCGAGCACCTGGGTTTCGGCACCGGGATTCAGGCGGAGCAGATCTACAAGACCAGCCATCTGCTTTCCAACCTGACGGGAATGATGGTCCAAGCCAACAAGGCGGTGGTGGGCAAGAACGCCTTTGCCCACGAGGCGGGGATTCATCAGGACGGAGTGCTCAAGCAGGCCCTGACTTACGAGATCATGACGCCGCAGTCGGTGGGGGTTCCCACCAGCAACCTGGTGCTGGGCAAGCATTCCGGGCGCCATGCGCTCTCCAAGCGCTACATGGATCTGGGCTACACCCTGGACAAGAAGGAACTGGACCGGGCCTACATGCTCTTCACCAAGCTGGCGGACAAGAAGAAGAACATCTATGACGAGGACTTGCTGGCCATCATTCACGACGGCATACGCATGATTCCCGAGCGCTACCACCTGAAATATGTCCATGCCACGGGCGGCAACCAGGTGCTGGCTTCGGCAACGGTAAGGCTGAGCAAGGACAACGAGTTCTTCGTGGACACGGCCCTGGGCTGCGGTCCCATCGAGGCCACCTACAGGGCCATCGATCGAATCACCGGCGTGCCCGGAAGGCTGTTGGACTATTCGGTGCGTTCGGTCAGCAGCGGCAAGGACGCCGTGGGCGAAGTCTTCGTTCACGTGCATTTCGAAGGCCAGCACTTCACCGGCAAGGCCGCCAGTTCCGACCTGGTGGACGCCAGCGCCCGCGCCTATCTCAACGCCGTCAACAAGACCATCCATGCCAGGGAGTCGGCCGCCTCCCGCCAGCAGGCCAGGCAAAAGCACCCGGTACCCCAGGCATAAGAACCCCTGAAGGACATCGGCAAGGACAATCCATGGGATCCAAGGGCGAAAAGCGGGTTGCGGTCATTCCCGGTGACGGAATCGGGAAAGAGGTCATGGCCCAGGCCCTGCTGGTGATCGAAAGGATCGCGGCCCGGTACGGTCACCGCATCCGGACGGAAGAAGCCCTGGCCGGCGGCAGCGCCCTGGATGCCACCGGGGTACCCCTGCCCGAATCCACCCTGGATCTCTGCAAGCGGAGCCATGCCGTCCTGCTGGGAGCCGTGGGTGGTCCCCAATGGGACGACAATCCTCCCGAGCTGAAGCCTGAAAAGGGAATTCTGGGGCTGCGAGCCGGCCTGGGGCTCTTCGCCAATCTCCGCCCGGCTCATGTCTACCCCACCTTGGCGGGGGCCTCCAGCCTGAAGCCGGAGATTGTCAAGGGAGTCGATCTGCTGATCGTGCGAGAGTTGACCGGCGGCATCTATTTCGGTCAGCCCCGCGGCATCTCGAAAAGCAATGGACAGGAAGTCGGAATCAACACCCTGATCTATCGAACCTCCGAGATCGAGCGGATCGCCAGGGTGGCATTCGAGGCGGCCGGAAAGAGGCGAGGCCGGGTGACTTCGGTCGACAAGGCCAACGTCCTGGAATCGTCGCAGTTGTGGCGGCGGGTGGTTGCGGAGGTGGGCAGAAGCTTTCCCGACATTTCACTCAACCACATGCTGGTCGACAACTGCGCCATGCAGTTGATCGCCGACCCCGGACAGTTCGACGTCATCGTCACCACCAACATGTTCGGGGACATCCTCAGCGATGAAGCCTCCATGCTGACCGGCTCCATCGGAATGCTGCCCTCGGCCAGCCTGGGCGGCCGCAACGGTCTCTACGAACCGGTCCACGGCACGGCTCCCGACATTGCCGGAAGGGACCTGGCCAATCCGATCGCCATGATTGCTTCCACGGCCATGATGTTCAAGTATTCCTTTGGATTGGAGAGGGAAGCGGCAGCCATCCAAGCGGCGATTGTGGCGGTGCTGGACGAGGGATACCGGACCGCCGACCTGATGGCGGCGGGCGGCCGTTCGGTGGGCACGCGCGAGATGGGCCGGTTGATCCTGGACCGGCTGGACGCCCAGGCCCTCGACGGCTAGATTTTTCCCCTCCTGACCTTTCCGCAAAAACCATCCTGCCTTTGCTGCGACGACGTCGCGGAATGAGGCCCACCCGGGAGCGCGGGCGTCCCGCCCGCACGATTATTGGCACAGCCTCGCCGATCTCCCCCAGCCGGCTCGACCTGCGACGGTGCCAGGACGCTGGTTCGGCCCGACCCAAGCCGTTCCCGCCGGCAGGCTGGCCGGGTGCCCCATCCCAGGGAAATTGAGCGGCACGCAACGGGGGTGCATGCGGGCGGGACGCCCGCGCTCCCGGGTGGCGCCTCCTCCCAGGACTCTGCTTCGGCCCGACCCAAGCCGTTCCCGCCGGCAGGCTGGCCCGGTGCCGCATCCCAGGGAAACTGAGCGGCACGCAACGGCATAGCATGCGGGCGGGACGCCCGCGCTCCCGGGTGGGGTGCCTCCTCCCATCACGATTGCTCCTCGAGGAGCCGCGCGACGGCTTGCCGGGCCGCAGCCTGTGCCGATGCGGTGGATGGCTCTTTTTCCCATGCTCGGAAACTCGGGTCGGATGCGTGGCATAATAGGGCGATTTTAGTGGTTTCTCCCGATTCGGAGGCGTGGATGCGCAAGCGACTCACAGAGATGGTCTCCTGCGCGGGTTGAGCTTCCAAGCTCGCCCCACAGGCGCTCATTCAAGTGTTGAATGAGTTACCCCGACAACCCCGGAATCCTGATCTCCTGGTCGGCTTCGACACTGCCGATGACGCGGGAGTGTTTCGTCTCCAGGACGACCTGGCCCTGGTTCAGACGCTGGACTTCTTTACTCCGATCGTCGACGATCCCTTCGACTACGGGCGTATTGCCGCCCTGAACTCCCTCAGCGACGTCTGGGCCATGGCCGGGACACCGGTGACGGCGCTCTCGGTGACCTGTTTTCCCAAGAAGGGGGTGGATTGGACCATCTTGTCGGAGGTGATGCGGGGTGGACTGGAAGTCTTGTCACAGCACAAGGTGACCCTGCTGGGCGGGCACAGTGTGGATAACGAACAGATCATGTTCGGCTATGCCGTGACCGGCACCATCCATCCGGACCGGGTGGCCACCAACGCCGCTGCCCGTCCCGGCGAGCTCCTGGTTTTGACAAAACCCATCGGGACCGGTGTGATCTCCACCGGGATCAAGTTTCAAACCGCAGAATCTTCGGTTGCCTCGGCCGCGGTGGGCACCATGCTGCTGCCGGGAGAGGCGGCGGCCCGAGCCATGGGTGACTTTCACCTCCGCTGCGCGACCGATGTCACCGGTTTCGGACTGTTGGGGCACCTTTGGGAAGTGGCGCAAGCCAGCCGGGTGAGACTTGAAATCGATTCGGCAAGGGTTCCGCTGCTGGAGGGCGCTCTGGATTTGGCGGGGAGAAAGATGCTGACCGGAGGGGACAAGACCAATCGGGAATTCGTCGGGTCGGGGGTTGCCCTCAGGGAAGGGATCGGGTCCGAGCTGGTCAGCCTGCTCTTCGACCCCCAAACGGCAGGCGGCATCCTGATGTCGGTTCCCCAACAGAAGGTGGAGCCCCTGTTGGCTCGCTTGCGGCGAACCTACCCGCGCGCAGGCGTGATCGGACGGGTGGCCGGATGGGGAGACCCGGAGATCCTTGTCCATTGATCCGGGTTCCGGCCTGGCCGACCCTGCCGGCTTCGGGGGCGAATGGAGGCGATGGTTCATGATGCAGCGCAAGTACCGCATCGCCCGGCTGGTTTACGCCCTGGTGGAGACGGCGGTCACGGTGGTCTCGTTCCTGCTGGCCTATGTGATTCGAGACCATCTGCCGCTGGCCTACTTCGGAGAGCTGTTTCCCTTTCGCGACTACCTGGGGCTGCTGGTGGTGGTGGCCCTGCTGTGGAACGGGTTGGCCCTGCTGATCCAGCAGCAGCCCGCCCACTCGGCCGGCGATCGGTTGGGCGTGGTCAAGGAAACGGCGCTGCTGGTCTTCCTGGGAGGCGTCCTCATCAGCGCGGCCATCTTCGTGCTGAAATACCAGTTCATCAGCCGTCCCTTCATCCTGATTTTCGTCCTGGTCAACTTCGTTTTCCTGCTGGCCTTCCGCCTGTTTGCCGCCAGGGGAGTCAGCCGGTTCGGCCGGCTGGTGTCGGGAGACCGGAATCTGCTGATCGTCGGCAGCGGCGACCGCGCCGCACGGGTCGCCGCCGTGCTGGAGGAGGCCGAGTCCTGGGGGTATCACCTGGTCGGCATCGTGCCGGAATCTCCCGACGCCTTGCCCGATTCCAGGCTCGGCGACTACCCCAGGATTCCACTTTCCCAATTCGGCGAGGCCATCAAGAGGCACACCGTCGATGAAGTCATTTTCGTGGTCTCCAAGGATGCCCTGGCGGGGCTGGAGGAGATCTTTCTGCAGTGCGAGGAAGAGGGTGTCAAGACCCGTGTCATGCTCAGCTTCTTTCCCCACGTGACTTCCAAGGTCTACCTGGAGGCCTTGCAGGATCTGCCCCTGCTGACCTTCACCACCACCCCGCAAAACGACTACCTGCTCCTGGTCAAGAACGGCATCGCCAGGGGCTTGGCCTGCGCGCTCCTGGTGTTGACGGCG
>JAPOZE010000541.1 GCA_026706225.1 Acidobacteriota bacterium | reverse complement strand
GCCAGTCGGCGTGCAGGTAGCCTCCCAGCTTGGTCCAGTCCTTCTTTCCGGTCGGCAGCGGTTTGCGGATGGCCAGGTTGTGGGCGAACATGTCGTCCCCCAGCACCCGGCGGGCCACCAGCAGCGGTTCGGGGTGCCGGGTCAGCATGCCCGGGAAATGAGGGTGCTTGCCCTGGGCGTTGTAGCACATCAGCAGATTCTCGTTCTGCAGTCCGTACTTGCGGGCGGTGGCGGCTTCCGCCTCCAGGGTTTCATCGATGGCCCGTCTGGCCTCGTCCAGGTCTGCCCGGGACAACACCTCGGGGATGATGGTGTAACCGTCCTCTGCCAGCCTGTCGGCATGCCGGTCCAGTTCCGTGGGACTGAGCTTTGAAGTGTTCATTTCCGGTTCTTCCTCTCCATCTTCGCCGTTGCCCGAATGTAAGAGCCGGAACGGGTCGATCGGCTGCCGGCGGCGGTTGTCCGATCTCCTGTCAAGCCTCGGCCAACACCTCCACCCGGGTGACTCGCAAGGGTTTGTCCGATCCGGCGCCGCGGGCCAACAGCTTGAGATCCAGCCGATTGCGGCCCTTCTTGAGCCTGTCGAGGGGAAGCTCGAGCCGCAGGGCCTTGAACCGCATGTCGTACGATTCTCCGGCGGGGAAGCCCAGGATGCCCTGTCCGGCCGGCGGACTGACCTGGTAACCGACCTGCCGCCAGTGGCTGGATACGTGCAGTTCCCCGGGTTCCAGCGGCTGTCCGTTGAGTACCAGGTTCAAGACGTCTCCCATCCTGTGGTAGTGCATGCCGATCCACAGTTCAGCCTTCCGGGGGCGGTTCGTCCTGGATATCGGGTCATCCGCGACGGGAACCATGAGGGTCTCCGCCTTGCCGTCGGGGTTCAGGTCGAAAGGGAGGGGGGCATCCCGGAGGGCGGTGTTGTAGCGAATGGCGTCGGTTACGGGAGTGAAGGGCGTCGAGTCGAATCGATGGACGGTCGTATAGTGCTTGGTTTTCTTGGACAGGGTCGTCGGATCGGCAATCTCATCCAACAGAGGCTTCCGCCATGACCCGTAGGTGAACCAGTTGAAGGTGTAGAGACCGTCGGCTCCGTCCCGCCAGAGATTGGCCGCGCTGCCTCGGATCACGGCATCGGGACTGACCCGGTACCCGTTGCCGTACATGTAGAGGCAGGGATAGATGGGCAGGTTTGCGCGGGTCATCAGTTGTCGAAACTCTTTCAATTCCGGCAGTTCGGTCAGTCCCTGTCCCAGGATGAGAAAATCCACCAGGTCCTCGGAGATCCAGGCGGGGAGGTCGTAACCTCCTTCCAGGCACCACTCCAGGCGCTCCGGAACCCGTACGCCCAGCTCGATGGGTCTACCGCGGCGCCGGCCTCGCTCTTTCAGGCTCCGGCGCACCGAGCGCATGAAGCTGGTGAGGTGTTTGGCGTTCTCACGCTCCGTGCCCCGGGGAAAGTTCAAGGTGTGGCGAAGCCAGTCCAACTCGATGCCGTCGAAATCCCAGCGATCGAAAAACTCCTCGATCACTCGCAGCTTGAGATCGCGGACCTGGGGTTTTTCGAAATTGAGCGCCGTCCACCAACGCAGATTGGAAAGCCAATCGGGATTGAGACGCTTGAAGGTGGGCAGTTCCGGGTTGGGCAACTGCCCGCGCCCCCGAAGGGCATCGTGGCAATCGTTCATGCGCAGGGAAACAAAGGCCTCCAGGCCTCGGCGGCGGCACTCCTCGACCAAAACCGCCGGGGGATTGTGTCCGGCGTCAGCCAGCGATTTCGGGTTCCGGTACTGATCCTTGGGGTCCACCGGGATGCCGGCGTGCCAGGTTCTTTCCTCGGGGAATTGGAAGTTGTCGGCTTCTCCCGGCCACTCCAGCACGCGGCTCTGGTACTCGGCCACGTTTCCGCTGCCGAAGCTGAAAAGCACGGTATCCACGGCCGTGTCTTCAATAGGAGTGAACACGAGGGAAGTGAACTGGTCGCGGGTCAGGGGGCCCTTGGAGTGCGGCAGGGCGGTGCGCCCCCAGCAGTGGATCATGGAGCCGTCCCAGTTGAACAGGAGGCGGCGTTTCCGGGGAGAGGTAGTCCTGGAAGGGAGAGCAGCGGCAGGCCGCAGCAGATGGGCGGCTCCGGCGGCACCCATGGCCAGAAAGGCGCGCCGGCTGATGATTTCCATCAGGCGATCATCTCCTTGATCAAGTGACCGCCCAGATCGGTGAGGCGTTTGAAACGCCCGCCGTGATAGTAGGTCAGGCGCATATCGTCCAGCCCCATCAAGTGGAGGATGGTGGCATGCAGATCGTGGATGTGATAGCGGTTTTCAACCGCCCGTCGTCCCATTTCGTCGGTCGCTCCCACCACGGTCCCCGGCTTGACGCCCCCGCCGGCGAACCACATCGCCATGGCTTCCTTGTTGTGCTCGCGCCCCATGGTCTCCTTCACCAGGCCGCGGCCGCTTGCAGGGGTGCGCCCGAATTCGCCTCCCCAAACCACCAGGGTTTCCTCCAGCAGTCCTCGCTGTTTCAGGTCCTGCAGAAGACCCGCGATCGGCCGGTCGGTTTCCAGACCCCTGCGGGAGTGCTCCTTGGTGAGATCGAAGTGGGAATCCCAACTGCTATTGAAAACCTGGATGAATCGGACGCCGCGCTCCACCATCCGCCTGGCCATCAGGCACTTGCGTCCCATGGGCTCGGTGACGGCGTTGTTCAGGCCGTAGAGCTCCCGGATGCTCTCGGGTTCCTTCGCCAGGTCCAGGGCTTCGGGGACCGAGGTCTGCATCCGGAAGGCCAGCTCATAGTTGCGGATGCGAGCCTGCAGGTCATCCTTGACCGGATTGGAACGTAGATGGTCTCGATTCCACTTGTTGATCAGGCGCAGATTGGCCGCTTGTCGGGGTCGGGTCACCCCTTCAGGCGGCTTCAGATCGACGATGGGCGGCCCCACCAGGTTCAGCAGGGTGCCTTGATAAATGGCCGGCAGATATCCGTTGGACCAGTTTTGGGGGCCGTGGATAAAACGATAGTCGGGCAAGACCACAAAGGCAGGCAAATCCTGGTTCTCGGTGCCCAAGCCATAGACCATCCAGGAACCCAGGGAGGGACTGCCCGGCATGGGGCGGCCCAGGTTCATGAGCAGGCTGCCGGCGGTGTGGTTGTCGCTGTCGGTGTAGAGAGACCGAACCACCGCCATTTCGTCGACCCACTCGCCCAGATGAGGGAAAAGCTCGGAGACCTCGATGCCGCTCTTTCCCCGCTTGCTGAACCGGAAGGGACTGCCGATATAGAGGAGCTTGGCGTCTTCGGGCTGGTCGGGTCCGCCGCTGGCGACCGTTCCGTGGTGCCGGGTGAGATCCGGTTTGGGGTCGAAGGTGTCCATGTGGCCGGGGCCCCCGCCCATGAACAGGAAAATGCAGGACTTGGCCTTGGCCGCCAGGTGGGGGGGCTTGGGGGCCAGTGGGCCGGCGGGAGATTCCGAGGCCAGCAGAGGCTCTCTTTGCAGCAGGTAGGACAGGGCCAATCCCCCCAGGCCGGCTCCACCCTGCAAGAGGAAATGCCGGCGTCCCACGGGTCCCGTCTGCGGACCGTTCATGGGACTCGGGACGGGGTTCCATTTCGATGGACCATGAGCCATGGTTAGGATTCTCCTTGCCGGGGATGAGGGGCTCATCCTCCCGCGCTGCCATTACTCGATATAGATGAATTCGTTCAGGTTGAACAGGGCCAGACAGAGATCGGTCAAGGTTCCCTGTGCATCCTTTTTCCTCCCTAAGGCGGGGTTTACCCGGTCGTCGCCGATCGAGCCTCCCCCGCCTTGGTTCAGACTCACAGTATCCTTCAGATCTCCCGAGACCGGCCCAGCGGCTCCCAGAAACTCCAGGCCGTCGGTTCGTTCCGAGGGAGTGGGGGAGCGTTGCAGGGCGAGCTGGAAAGCCTGCTCGAGCTGTTGTCTGGGATCATCGCCGACCTCTGCAATGATCCGGTCGGCCAGCGCGCGGCTTTGCTCGTGGGCAAACCGGCTGTTGAAGAGGACGAAAACCTGGGGGGTCACCGTGGTGACCTCCCTGGCGGCGCAACTCTCGTCCAGTTGGGTGCCGTCAAAGACCTTCACCAGGGGCAACACCAGGCTGCGCTGCTGGTACATGTAGAGGCTGCGCCGATTTCTGGCCTCGGGAGGGGAGGGCTCGAACCAGGTCACGGCTCCTTCCAGCAGGTCCTCGTCGATCCTGGGGAAAAATCCGGGTCCTCCCATGAGCGGATTCAACCGGCCGCTCACCGCCAGGACACTGTCTCGGATGGCCTCGGCTTCCAGCCGCAACATGTTCCATCGCCAGTAGTAGCGATTCTCGGGGTCGATCTCCTGGAAACGGTCGAATTCCGGATGATGCATCGACTGGCGATAGGTGTTGGACTGCAGGATGAGCCGGTGCATGGACTTGACGCTCCAACCGCTCCGGATAAACCGGGTGGCCAGCCAGTCGATGAGCTCGGGGTAGTCGGTGCCGGAGCCGTTGCGGCCAAAATCGTTGGGGGTCCTGACCAGTCCTCGGCCGAAATGGTGCTGCCAGATTCGATTGACCATCACCCGGGCCGTCAGCGGGTTTTCAGGGCTGGCGATCCACTCGGCCAGGACCTTGGTGGGGTTGCGGATGGGCCGGGAGACCCCGTCGTGTCCGACCTCTTCCAGCCCGGCCGGTTCCGAGTGGCCGGTCAGGGCACTGAGAAATCCCGGCTGGACCGCCTCGCCCCGCTTCCTGGGATCTCCTCCCTCCAGGACAAAGGTGGTCGGCGGGTCCGGAAGGCCTCCGGCATCTGTTCCCACGGCTGCGTAGTTCAATCCCAGGGAGGCCGAGGCCGAGTGGGCCATGGCCTTGTAGTAGTCGGGGCTGTGCGGATTGCGATAGGCGGTGGTCTGCTGGCGCATCAGGTGGTAGAGCCCCTGTTCCTGCTCATTCAGGAGGACGCCTTCGAGGGCTGCCCGCTTGAGGTCTCCGTTCACGGGACTGTTGCTCAAGGGAGGCAGTTCCTTGAGATCCTGAAAAGCCTGCAGGAAGCGGGCCTTTTCCAGGCGTTCCTTGAACCTGGCCGTGGTCTCTTCGCGGAACTCCTTCTGGCGCTTGAGAAGACCTTCCCAGTAGGCCTTGCCGTCTTCCCAGGCCTTGGGGTCCCGGCCGGGCAGCTCGTACTGGCTGAAGGGTACT
>JAPOZE010000009.1 GCA_026706225.1 Acidobacteriota bacterium | reverse complement strand
CGTGGCGACACCCGATCACTGGCATGCGCTCCAATGTGTGGCGGCCTGTCAAGCCGGCAAGGATATCTACGTTGAGAAACCACTCTCCTTGACCATACAGGAGGGGCGAACCATGGTCAGGGCCGCTCGCCTATACCAGCGCGTGGTCCAGGTCGGGACCCAGCAGCGGAGCGCTCCCCATTTCGCCCAGGCGGTGGAGTACGTTAAGTCCGGCCGGATTGGCCGGATTCGCCTGGTCCGGACCTGGGCCTACCTGGATTGGAAGGCGGCTACCCCCAAGGCTCCCGACGGCCCCCCTCCCGCCGGGGTGGACTACAACCTGTGGCTGGGTCCAGCCAAGCGCCAGCCCTTTAACCCCAATCGGTTTCATTTTAGCTTCCGGTGGTTCTGGGACTACTCGGGCGGGCTGATGACCGACTGGGGGGCCCACCTGGTCGATATCGCCAACTGGGGCATGGGGGTCAAGGCTCCCGTCTCGGCGTTCTCAGCCGGAGGGAAATTCGCCTACCCCGACGACGCCATGGAAACCCCCGATACCCAGCAGGTCACCTGGACCTTCCCCGATTTCAGCATGATCTGGGAACACGCCCTGGGCGTGGGACGCGGACCGGAGGCACGGGAGCACGGGGTTGCCTTTCATGGAGAAGACGGAGTTCTGGTGGTGGATCGCTTCGGCTGGGAGGTATTTCCCGAAACCCGGAGAATCGACAGCAGTCGGCGTACCTACAAGGCCGCCGGGTTGCCCCGGCAGAGGGTCAGACGGGATTACACTCCCGACCACGTACAGAATTTCCTGGACTGCGTGCGCTCCCGCGAGCCCCCGGTGTCGGACGTTGAGATAGGGCACAACTCGGTCATTGCCTGTCACCTGGGCAATATCGCCCAGCGTTTGGGACGTCAGGTCCGCTGGGACGTCGACAAGGAACGGGTGATCGACGATCCCGAAGCGGAAGCCATGACCGGCATGAACTACCGGCCTCCCTGGAAACTGGCGCTATAGGCTATTTGAATTAAACACTTTAGGGGGGGTATCCATGGCTGAAGAAGACAGTGGCTTCAGGGTGGCCGATCGCCGCAAGTTCACCGAGGACGGGGAGTTGCGAGACTTGGCCAAGGAGGCTCCGAGCGGGCCCGCCAGTCCTGCCGGCGCCTCGGGTGCCGCCCGGGGCCAGGAGAGTGCCGGCGAGAACGCCTCGCCCCCGGTTGTCGGCCAGGACAGTCGGGAATCCAAAATGGACTTTCCCACCCTGGTTCTGTCTCTCACCACCACGGCCATGCTCCAGATGGGACTGGTCCCTGATCCTGTATCCCAAAGGGTCGAGAAGAACCTCCCGGCGGCGCGGCAAACCATCGATATCCTCGAGATCTTGAAAGACAAGACCCAGGGAAATCTGCAGCCCGACGAAACCCGGCTGCTGGATCGATGTCTGCACGACCTCAAGATGAGCTTCGTCGAAAGCACCCGCAGGGTCACCTTGTAATGCCTGCCGTCCCCACGTTTCCCATCCGCGCCCAGACGCCCTCGCTTCCCCTCCAACTCTACTGAGAACGTTTTGAGCATGCCCGATCACGCTGACAGCAGCATCCATCAACGATTTTCTACCCGATGGGGCCTTCTGTTCAGCGTCCTGGGGGTGGCCGTGGGGACCGGAAACATATCGAGGTTCCCCCGCATCGCCGCCCAAAACGGAGGCGAGCACGGCGCGGGCGCCTTTCTGGTCAGTTGGGTGCTGTTGCTGTTTCTGTGGAGCATTCCCCTGATCGTGGCCGAGTACGCCATGGGTCGCCGGAGTCGCAAGGGCCCCGTGGAGGCGCTGGCCGCCATTGGGGGCCGAAACCTGACCTGGACCGGAGGCTTCGTCGCTTTTGTCTCGGCCGCCATCACTTTCTACTATGCGGTGGTGGTCGGGTGGTGTCTCTATTACCTGTTGCAGATGGTCAGCGCACCCCTGCCACTGTCCACCGAAGCTGCCTTCTCGACCTGGAACCGCTTCCAGGCCTCGGCCTGGCCCTCCTTCTTTCACGCCCTTGCCCTGGTGCTTTGCGCCCTGGCGATCTGGCTGGGGATCCGCTCCATCGAACGCCTCACCCGCTGGATGATTCCCACTCTGCTGGCAATCGTCCTGATCTCGCTGGTCCGGGCCCTGACGCTTCCCGGCTCCTGGGCGGGCGTGGCCTACCTGTTCACTCCCGACTGGGAGCAATTGCTCCAGCCGAGAATCTGGCTGGAGGCCCTCAGTCAGAATGCCTGGGACACCGGAGCCGGTTGGGGGCTTTTTTTGACCTATGCCGCCTACATGCAGAGGCATCAGCCCATCGTCAAGAATGCCCTCTTGACGGGCATCGGGAACAACATGGTCTCCCTGCTGGCGGCCTTGATCGTGTTTGGGACAGTCTTTTCGGTCCTGCAGGCGGAGATGAGTCTGTCCCGCCGGGAGACTCTGGAGGTTCTGCGCTCCAGCGGCCCCGCATCCACGGGTCTGACGCTGATCTGGATGCCGCAGCTCTTCGCCCGCATGTTCCTGGGGACTCCTCTCTCCATACTGTTTTTCCTGGGACTGACGCTGGCCGGATTCAGCTCCCTGATGGCCATGCTGGAGCTGCAGACCCGGGTGCTGGTGGATGCCGGATTGACCCGATCCAGGGCGGTCCTGCTGGTGGCGGTCGTCAGCTACCTGCTGGGCATTCCCTCTGCGGTCAGCCTGTCCTTTTTCGCCAACCAGGACTTCGTCTGGGGTGTGGCCTTGATGATCTCGGGGGCTCTGGTCGCCTTTGCCGTGACCCGATACGGATGCGAGCGCCTGCGGGGAGAAGAGCTGACGGCCGCTTCCGGCGACCTGTCCCCGGGTCGCTGGTGGGATGCCTCCATGCGTTACCTGGTCCCGGTTGGGGCCTCGGTGTTGTTGTTGTGGTGGCTGTCGCTTTCGGCCACCGTTTACGCCCCGGATGAATGGTACAATCCGCTGCTTCCCTACAGCGTCATGACCTGCCTGGTGCAGTGGGGGGTGGTTTTGACAGTGCTGTGGCTGCTGAATCGCCGCCTTTCCCGGCCCAGGCAAGTCCACTTGGATCCATGAAACGAATCCGCGTCATTGACTCCCATACCGCCGGTGAACCGACCCGGGTCGTGGTAGAAGGAGGACCCCAACTCGGCGCCGGTCCCATGGCCGAAAGACTGCTTTGCTTTCGCGAGCGTTTCGATCCCTTTCGCGCCGCGGTCGTCAACGAGCCGCGCGGTTCCGATACTCTGGTTGGAGCCCTTCTCTGCGAGCCCTGCAGGCCGGACTGCGCCGCCGGAGTCATCTTTTTCAACAACGTAGGCTACCTGGGGATGTGCGGTCACGGCGCCATCGGGGTTGTCTCGACCCTGGGTTACCTGGGTCGCATCCGGCCCGGCCGGCATCGCCTGGAAACCCCCGCCGGCACGATTGCCGCCGGCCTGCGAGCGTCAGGTGAAGTCATCATCGAAAACGTGGCCAGCTATCGTTTGGCCAAGGGGGTGGCCCTGGATCCGGAGGGTTACGGCCGCCTGACGGGAGACGTGGCCTGGGGAGGCAACTGGTTTTTCCTGAGCGAAGACCATGGCCTTCGGCTTTCCGAGGACAACATCGACTGCCTGCTCGACTGTACCTGGAAGATTCGGCGAGAGCTCCGCAATCGGGGAATTACCGGCAAGGACCGGCGGGAGATCGATCACATTGCGCTGTACGCCCCGCCGCAACGGGCCGACGCCGACTCCAGAAATTTTGTTCTTTGTCCGGGGGGCTCCTACGACCGCTCGCCTTGCGGGACCGGCACCTCTGCAAGAGTCGCGTGCCTGGTCGCCGACGGCCGTTTCGGCCCGGGACAAACCTGGCGACAGGAAAGCATCATCGGCAGTCTGTTCGAGGCCACGGTCCGTCTCGACCGAGGTCGCATCGTGCCCTCCATCAAGGGGGCTGCTTACGTCACCGCCGAGGCCACCTTGCTGCTGGATCCTCGAGACCCGATGAGGATGGGACTCAAACCGGTGGCCAGCCCTTGAATGTTGGCCCCCTTGCCATCGGCGACCCCGAAACCCCACATTCTTTTTGGTTCAGGCATCGAGAAATCCTATAATGCCGCAACGGTGGCCGGTCCATGTCTTTCCCCGGCCGGATTGACCCGTACCTCTCACCGGGGCCCACCCAGCACAAACTTTGATAGAAAACCTTCACAAAAGGCGTGACAAGGTTCTGAAAAGGAACGGCCTGTGGTGATTTGTGCAGTGAGCGGGGGGCAAGCCGGCACAGAGGTGGGAGAGACAGCGGTTCCGAGGACCGACAACACAATGGAGGCTCAGGCGCTCCCGCAAGGCATCCCACTCATCCCCATCCTTCGGACGTGACGACATGGTTTCAGAACATTTGTTGAGGTGGCCCGACCTGGTGGCCATTTGCATCAACTTGAGCGCGATGGTGGCGATCGGCGTCTACACGGCCCGCCGCAACCGTTCGGCCGACGCCTACTTCCTGGCCAATCGCAGCATGCCTGGCTGGATTGTCGGGTTTTCGCTGATGGCGACCATCGTCAGCTCGATGACCTTCCTGGCCATCCCCGGTTTCACCTTTGCCAAGGACTGGCGCTACATGCCGGCCCACTTCTTCTACTTCATCCCGGCCATCGTCGCCTATTTCCTGTTCATGCCCTACTTTCGCCGGGGGCACGTGCGCTCGGCCTACGAGTACCTGGAGCGGCGCTTCGGCACCTGGGCCCGGCTCTATGCCGCCGCCGGCTTTCTGGTCTTTCAAATGTTCCGCACCGGCGTCATTCTCTATGCCGTCTGCCTGCCCTTCGGCCCCATGACCGGTTTCCCGCTGGGATGGGTGATCCTGGTGCTGGGCATCCTGGTGGCCACCTACACCATCCTCGGGGGTCTGGAAGCCGTCATCTACACCGACCTGCTTCAAGGGATCGCCCTGATTGCCGGGGGACTCATCTGCATTCCCATTGCAGTCAATCTCATTCCGGGAGGGCTGTCGCAAGTATTCAGCGAAGCCATAGCCGACGGAAAATTCGCGATGGGCAGCACGGGCTGGGACTGGAACGAGCAAACCGTGTGGGTGCTGATCATCGTCTACCAGTTCATCTTCTTCCAACTGCTTTGCACCGATCAGAACGCCGTTCAACGCTACATCGCCATGAAGACCGACCGGGATGCCAACCAGGGGCTGATCCTGTCGACCGTCATGA
>JAPOZE010000287.1 GCA_026706225.1 Acidobacteriota bacterium | reverse complement strand
GGTTCCGACGAACCTTACCAGAAGGTCAAGTTCGACCGACAGATCATCGCAATCGCCAAAGTCGAAGGCGAAAACACACTCTACTCCAACGATGTCGAACTAAACACATTTGCGGAACGCGCCGGCATCAGACTTGTGACCATTGCCAAACTGGATCTGCCGGAAGAATCAAAACAGGGGGTCCTTGACTTCCCCCCGTCCGTCCAGCTCAAACAGTAAAACTCAGTAATGCTGGATCCGCTCTACATCCGAAAAAACCCCGAGTTGGTGCGTCGAAAGCTGGCCCAGCGGCACACCCCGGCGCCGCTGCAGGAGGTGGAGGACTTCGATCGGCAGCGACGGCAGTTGCTGCAGGAGACCGAGCAGCTCAAGCATCGACGCAACCGGAACAGTCAGGCCATCCCCGCCCTGAAGAAGGCGGGACAGGATGCCTCGGGCACGATTGCGGAGATGAAGGAGTTGTCGCTTCGGATCAAGAAGCTGGACGAAAAGCTGCGGTCCTGCGAGGAAGAGCTCAACAGCCTGCAACTGGCCCTGCCCAACCTCCCCGACGACAGCGTCCCGGTCGGCGCCGACGCCTCCGGGAACGTCGAAATCCGGACCCACGGCCACAAGCCCGACTTCGACTTTCAACCTCTTGCCCACTGGGACCTGGGCGCCGCCCTGGGCATTCTGGACCTGGAACGGGCCGCCAAGATCGCCGGGGCCCGCTTCAGCCTCTACACGGGAGCGGGGGCCCGCCTGGAAAGGGCCCTGATCAACTTCATGCTGGAGGTTCACACCGGCGAACACGGCTACCTGGAGGTGCTGCCCCCCTTCATGGCCAATTCGGCCAGCATGACCGGGACGGGTCAACTCCCCAAGTTCTCCGGCGATCTGTTCAAGCTGGAAGAAACGGACTACTGGCTGGTTCCCACGGCCGAGGTCCCGGTCACCAACATTTATGCGAGAGAAACCCTGAAGGCGGACCAACTGCCGATTCGGCTGACGGCCTATACTCCCTGCTTCCGCAGCGAGGCCGGCGCCCACGGCAAGGACACTCGGGGACTCATCCGCCAGCACCAGTTCAACAAGGTGGAGCTGGTCAACTTCACCCGGCCCGAGGACTCCTATGCCGAGCTGGAAAACCTGACTCGGAGCGCTGAAGAAATCCTCCGCCGACTCCAGCTTCACTACCGGGTGGTCACCCTCTGCACCGGCGACCTGGGATTTTCCGCGGCCAAGACCTACGATCTGGAGGTCTGGCTTCCGGGCCAGCAGGCCTACCGGGAAATTTCTTCCTGCAGCAACTTCGTGGACTTCCAGGCCCGCCGGGCCAACATCCGTTTCCGGCGGGAGCGCGGGGCCAAACCGGAATTCGTTCACACGCTCAACGGATCGGGTCTGGCGGTGGGACGCACCTGGGTGGCCCTGGTCGAAAACCACCAGCAAGCGGACGGCAGCGTGGCGATACCTCCCGCCCTCAGGCCCTACCTGAACGGACTGGAAAGGATCGTCCCGGGCCAGCCCGATCTGGGTTGAGTTGCACTGACCGCCGGTGGGCTCACTCCACCAGCACCAGCGGATCGCCCGCGTTGACCGCCTGGCCCTCCGCCACCCGAACGGACCGAATCCTGCCCGACCTGGGAGACCCCAGCTCGTTCTGCATCTTCATGGCCTCCACCACCACCAACCCCTGCCCCTGGCGGACCTCCTCTCCCTCGGCCGCCAGGATCCTGACCACCTTCCCGGGCATGGGGGCCGACACGGCCATGGGTCCGGAGCCTGCCGTCCCGCCCGAGCTCGAGGGTCCGTCCCGCCGCGGGTCCACCAGGCCCACCTGGAAACTCTCTCCATCCACCACCACCTGAAATCCGCCGGCATTGGGGCTCACGCTGACATCGTGGGAGCGGCCCTCCAGAATCAGGGAAAAAGCACCTTCCGACAACTGCGAGACGTCGACTTCAAGAGACTTTCCCCCGAGCTCCACCCGGGCGCGACCCTCGGAACGCTCCAGGCGCAACTTTTGCCGCCGCCCCTCCAGCACCAGCTCGTAAGTGGCCACCACCCGTTCCACCGGGCGCCTCCTCCCTCTTCCGCTGGAAGCCTATCTCCGCAGACCGTTCCAGCGCCCCCACAGCTTCCACGGACTTTCCCGCGGGCCCGCGCGGCCGGTGTCCGAAGCTCGACCACGGCTGGCATGGAGGGCGGCGCCAATGACCGCCGCCTCCCACAATTCTTCCCGGTCAGGCAGGGACCGGTCGGGGCGATAGAACTTCTCGATGAAGTCGGTGCTGAGCTCCGCCGACAGAAATTTCGGATGGGCCAGGATGGTCCGGAAGAAGGGGATGGTCGTCTTGATCCCCGAGATCCGGTACTCGGCCAGGGCCCGATCCATGCGGCTGATGGCCGCGGAGCGGGTTTCAGCCCAGGTCACCAGCTTGGACAGCATCGGATCGTAATACACGGGGACTTCCCAACCCTGGTAGATCCCGCTGTCTTCTCGGACCCCGGGCCCGGAGGGATGGCTCAGGCTCCGGATCAGGCCCGGCGAGGGCAGGAAACCCTTCTCGGGATCCTCGGCGTAGATGCGGCATTCCAGCGCGGCTCCCCGCCAGGCAACCTCCTCCTGCCTCAGTCCCAGGGGTTGTCCGGCGGCAATCTGAATCTGTTTCCTGACCAGGTCCAGGCCGGTGACCATCTCGGTGACCGGGTGCTCGACCTGGAGTCGCGTGTTCATCTCCAGGAAATAGAAATGGTGTTGCGAATCCACCAGGAACTCAACGGTCCCGGCATTGCGGTAGCCGCAGGCTTGGGCCATGCTGACCGCGGCCTGTCCCATTCTGTCCCGCAAGGCCTCGGTCATGACCGGCGAAGGACACTCCTCGATGACTTTCTGGTGGCGCCTCTGGATGGAGCACTCCCGCTCTCCCAGGTGAATGGTGTCGCCGCGGTTGTCGGCCAGGATCTGAAACTCGATATGGCGGGGGCTCCGGAGGTATTTCTCCAGGTAGACCGCCGGATCCCCGAAAGCGCTGCGGGCTTCCGAGCTGGCGTCCCGCAGGGCCGAAGCCAGGCGGTCGGGCGAGGTCACCAGCCTCATGCCCTTCCCCCCTCCACCGGCCGCCGCCTTGACCAGGATGGGGAAACCGATGTCCCGGGCCGCCCGTTCCGCTTCCGTGCTGTCTCCGAGTTGGGGTCCAGTGCCCGGCACCACCGGCACCCCTGCCTGAGCGGCCAATCTTCGGGCCGCCGTCTTTTCCCCCATCAACTCCATGGCTCTCGGGGGAGGACCGATGAAGCAGAACCCGCGGTCCCGGCAGCGGCGGGCGAATTCGGAGTTCTCGGACAGAAATCCGTAACCGGGGTGGATGGCCTCGGCGCCGCTGGCTTCGGCCGCCTGCAGGATCCTGTCCATATTCAGATAGCTCTCCACCGACGGAGACCCACCCAGACCGCGGGCCTCGTCGGCCAGGCGCACGTGCAGGGCCGCACGATCGCAGTCGGAGTAGACCGCCACGGTTGCGATATTCATCTCGCGGGCGGTACGGATGACGCGGACGGCGATCTCACCCCGGTTGGCGATCAGGATCTTCGAGAACATGGTCGCAGAGGTCCTCAGGGCTCAAGGGAGACGGGCGACGAATGCCTCCACCCGCTTTCGGGAGGCGGAATTCAGAGGAAATCGCCGAGCGAACAGGGGCTCCAGCGATTCAACCCCGGAGGCCTTCCCCATCGGCAGTTGCAGGAAGAAGCTCAGATAGGAACGGTGGACCCCGGGAAATCGGGCCTTCAGATAGAGGTGGCCGGCAAACAGGGCGGCATTCTTGCGGACCCCTGACTCCATGGCGTCCCGGCTGGAGGGACTGGAGGAGCCGGTAAAGACCGCCAACCTGTCGGTGGAACGGCGCGCGGTCTCATGCAGCAGCAGGAAAAAGGAGTGCATCGCCTCCCGACGGCTCTCCGGCAGCGGGGTCAGAACATGAAACAGGACCTCGTCGCCCTGTTCCACGGGCACGCCCAACCCCCTCCCCTTCATCACCGGGGTCAGAAAGACCTTGAATCGGGTCACCTCGGACCTGGAAGCCCACGCCTCCAGGATGCTCATGCCCTGCGACTTCCAGAAGCGTGTGAACCACTCCACTCCCTGTTGGTCCCACTCGGTGCGGGCCTCGCGATAGAGCATGTAGAAACGGGAGTGTTCTTCCTCCAGGCAACCGGCAAACTGCTTGGCAAACTCCCGCTCCTGACGGGCCTGGAAGTGGTTGCTGAAGACCGGAATCAACCTGCGGCTGTTCCCGAACATCAAGGGCTCCTTCCTGAGCCGGCCCTTGGACCCCACCGGTACCGTCCGGGTGCGAAAATCGTAGTCGATCAGGGCCAGGGCTTGCCTGAAGGAGGAGAGGTCGTCGGCCAGGAATGGAGCCCGGATCAGGAAGCGAAGGCGAGGGCGTTGCCGGTAATGCCGCTCCAGGGCCGCGGCCTCCCGATCCAGCCGGGTCTCCCCCACCTCCAGGTCCCGCTTGGCCTTCTCCATCCGGCGAACGTAGTCCTCGGAGAAGAGATTGAAGCGGTCCCCCGGAATGTTGAAGTGAGCCAGGGTGTGGTAGATCACGTCCAGGTTGGGGTCGGACAGTATCCTGATCCGGCTGGAGTCGAAGGCAAAAAGCGGCCGATGGCCCCAGAGCAGCACGCTCGCCAGGGCCAGAGATGCAACCAGTCTGGACTTATTTCCGCGGGTCATCTTCTAGAGCCAGCGAGGCTTGTCTGAAACAAAAGAAAAAAGAGTTATCCACGAAGGCACACGAAGCGGGACGGCTCTGCCGCATCGACACGGGCTGCAGCCCGGCAACCCGGCCCGCGCCCCCGGGTGGGCTTCATCCCATGACTTCTGTTGGCTGGCAACCGGTTCAATGACTAGCATGAGTCGATGGTTTATTCACATGGATGCACAGGATATTCTTCAGGAAACGGCTCGCTTCTAATGCCGGGAATCCGCAATACCGCACCGGATCATCGCCTGAGCCGGCTTCTCGTGCAGGAAGCTCTCATCCTGTTAATCCTGTGCATCCTGTGCATCGATGTTCAATCCTCTTGTCCCCGACAGGCCATGCACTTCTCTTGTTTCACTCTCGAATGATCCCCACCGCAGCACCGGGGCAAGGCTGACCACTCTCCACTCTTCCCACCTCACCCTTCACCCTTCCCACTTCTATCTTCTGACTTCAAACTTCACTAAAG
>JAPOZE010000112.1 GCA_026706225.1 Acidobacteriota bacterium | reverse complement strand
CTCCACCTGGGTGGAACTCAACTCGGTAGCCAGCCCCTCCACCGCCGCCTCGTCGGCCTTGGCTTCGATGGGAGCCACCAACTTCCAGCCGTCGTTCTCCTTTCGCAGGAGGATGGAACCGTCGCCGCGGACCAGGGAGATGGAATTCACCTCCTCCTTGTCGAACCGGAAGAGCTTCTTGGCCTCTTCGGCGGCCTCTTCGCGTTTTTTCCCGCCCTCGATCTCATAGAAGTAGACGAAGGCCCCCAAGCCGACGAAGAGAACTGCCACCATGCCCAGGTTTCTCCAGATCACGACTTGCGCCTCCTTGACCAAACCAGGACACCCAAGCCCATCGCCGCTCCCGGCAACAGGACCATGGTCACCCAGAACAGCGTCCTGGAATCGGCAGATGTCATCTGGACACTGCGGCTTTCCGAGTCCTTGGGTCGAACCGAAATCAGGTCCTCGTCCTCGGCCAGCCAGCTCACCGCGTTCAGAAACAGGTCTCCGTTTCGCTGCAGCCGCAGAAAGGCGTTGTTGGCAAAGTCGGAATCGCCGATCACCACCACCCGGGCTTCCTTGCCGAAGGATCCTTCTTTCACCGCTTCTTTCCCGTCCGAATCTTCGCCCCCGTTTTCGTCTTGAGCCCCGTTCGAATCGGCAGCCGCCGAACTGACCGAAAGGGTGCTGACCACCCCAAGAACCACCGGGCCCTCGATATCCACGTCGGGATTGAATTCCGCCGATCCGTCCACCAGGTTCTTTTCTCCCCAGCTTCGCTCCGAGGTGCGAAACAGCTCCCTGGAGGTGAAGGAAGAATCTTCGTGGTCGACCGTCTTCAGCGAGCGAGCCTCGGGAAACACGGTCATGGTATTGTCGAGGTCATCGGTGATGGGGTGCGACTCGTAGGAGGTCACCAGAGGAGCCGCGGGGCCCATGCCGAAAAGCTGGCCCAAGCCGCTGGAGTCCACCACGATGTCGTCCTCCACCCCGATCTTCCACTTCTCCAGCAGCTCCTTCAGGCCGGAGTCGAGGTCGGGGTCCAGCAACAGGAGTACTTTCCCCCCGGCGTCGACATACCCATCGATGAGCGCCGTCTCCGTCGGGAGCAAGGCCACGGCCGGACCGGCGATCACCAGGGCGGAGCAGTCTTGGGGGATGTTTCCGGCCTCGGCCAGGTTGATGCTTTCCACCCCGTAGTTCTGGTTCTCGATGGCCAGCTTGGCGGCCGCGTATCCCCCCTCCTCCCGGCCGTTCTCGATGTCGGCCTCGTTGTGCCCCTTGGTGAAGTAGATGACCTTGTCCTGCTCCCGCGTCACCTTCAGGATGGCGTTGGTAATGTCTTCTTCCTCGGCAGCCTCCACGCTCTCCCGTTTCTCTCCCGAAACCACCACGATTTCTCCAAAGCGGTTGACCTCGAACTTCCGGGCCAGTCCCGGCTCTGCCTGGGGGTCCACCTTGCGGTAGCTCAGCGCCGAGGGGTTGAGCGCCACATACTCTTTCATCAGGTCGTCCAGACTCGCATTGGGGTCCTTGTCGAAGTGGATGACTTCCACGTCCACCGCCAACCCACTGACAAGTTTCTCGGTCTGGTCGGACAGACTGTAGAGCTGGTTGCTGGTGAGGTCCCAACGCTCCTGGTATTTCTTGGCCAGAAAGTTGACCATCCCCAGCAGGCCCACCACCATCACCACCATCAAGGCCGTGTTGGCGCCGTACTGGGTGGAGCGCCGCCGGAAGCCGGCCTTGAGCTGCTTGAAGCTCAGGAAAATCATGGCCAGCGTAAGAATCAGGCCTCCGTAGAAGGCGATCTGCACCCGGTAGTCCCAGACCCCCTGGATGGAGTACCAGACATAGGCCAGTATGATGAGTACCGGGCCAAAGGAGGCGATGTTTTTCAGTAGGTTCATCCCGTTATGTCCTCCACCGCCAGGATTCAATGGATCGATAGGTCAGGAAGAGCCCCAGAAAGACGAAGCTCAGGTAAACGACCAGGCTGGAACTGTCGACCACTCCTTTGGAAAAGTCGTCAAAGTGGTTGAGAATGGAAACGTAACCGAGGATCTCCTGCACCAGGGGTCCGGCAGCCTGGGCCGAGAGGTCGATCACCCAGAGGATGAGGAGGGCGCCGAAGGTGACGCTGGCGGCGACCATCTGACTCTCGGTAAGGGTCGAAATGAAGATGCCCAGGGCAATCAGGGCCGCGCCCAGCAGCAAGAGTCCCAGATATCCGGAAAACACCGGTCCCAGAGCCATCCTGGGGGAACTGTAGAAATAGAGGAAGGCATGGTAGACCAGGGTCGGAAACAGCATGACCACGAAAAAAACCATGGCTGCCAGGAACTTTCCCCCGATGAGCTGGAAATGGGTCAGCGGGGAGGTCAGCAGAAGCTCGATGGTGGCTCGGCGTTTTTCATCGGCAAAGATGGCCATGGTGATCATGGGCACCATGAACAGGATGATGGTGCTGACGATGCCGAAGAAATTTCTTTCCACCAGCGCAGGAACATCCATGGCCGGGGCGCCGCCGCCAAACTGCTGGGCCTGGACGGCCATCATCATGGAACGCTGGATAAAGACCGACAGGATATTGTAGAAAAAGTACCCGCTCACCAGGAGGAACACCGTCAGCACGCCGTAAGCCACGGGAGAGGCGAAATAGACCTTCATCTCCTTGTCAATCACAGCCAACAGGTTTGTCATTGAGTACGCACCTCCTCCTGAGTGGTGAGTTGGGTGAAGACTTCCTCCAGGCTCAACTGCAGTGAGCGAAACTCCAACAGCTCAAAGCCTCCCTCGATGACATTCCGGGCGATCCGGCCCCTGACATCCTGCTTCAGCTCCGTCTCAATGCGGTAGGAGGATACCTCCCCTTCTCCCAGCGGTCTGGATACGACACTCAGCACTCCCTCGATCTGGTGCAAGCGCCGTTGAACCTCGAGCTCGGAGCCCCTGGCTTCCATGTAAATCTGGGCGGCCCCCTGCTGCTGCCGGGTCAGGTTTTCGGGGGTGTCCACGGCTACGATCTTCCCGTCGGAGATAATGACCACCCGCTGGCAGGTCATGCTGACCTCCGGCAGGATATGGGTCGACAGAATAATGGTGTGGCTCCCGGAGAGGCTCTTGATGAGCTCACGCACCTCCTTGATTTGATTGGGGTCCAGCCCGACCGTGGGCTCGTCCAGGATCAGCACCTCCGGGTCGTGGATCAGTGCCTGGGCCAGGCCGACCCGCTGCTTGAAGCCTTTGGACAGGTGCTTGATCAGCTTCTTCCCGTAGCCCTCGATACGCACGGTCTCCTTGACCTCCTGAAGGCGCCTGTTGCGGTCTTCAGGAGCGACGCCCTTGATCCTGGCAACGAATTTAAGGTAGCCGTCCACCGTCATTTCGTCATAGAGGGGAGGGTGTTCGGGCAGGTAGCCGATGCGACGTTTCACTTCCATGGCATTTTCGAAAACGTCATACCCGGCTACCCGAGCCGTGCCTTCAGTGGCGGGCAGGAAACAGGTCAGAATGCGCATGGTCGTGGTCTTGCCGGCGCCGTTGGGTCCCAGGAACCCCAGAATTTCTCCCTTTTTCACCTGAAAGGACACCTCATCGACAGCCTTCAGGTTCCCGTATCTCTTGGTCAGGCGATCGACTTCAATCACAAGAACTCTCCCTTTTCGAATTCAAAGAGGCGATCCCGAGCGAGCCCCACCGAAACCGGCACAGGGGCGGGCCTGAGGGCCGCTCGAACAGATAATTATAAGGAAAACGCTTCGGCTGTAAAGGGGGGCGGCTGGAGGGGAAAACCCTCTGCCGCAGAGATCCGCCGCCTCCGGAGACCCGGGAAAGGAAGGATAGTTTCAGGCTCAGTTTCAGGCTCCGACCGTGGACCGTGAGTCAGTGGACCGTGCCCGGCAGCAGCAGGCTGTTGCGGTCGCCACAGGTGGCCCAGCCCTGATCGACTCTCATGATGAGTCCATGGAAGAGAATGTCGCTTCCGGACAGCACCACCAGCACGTCACCCGGTTTGACTTCAGGGTTCTTGAGCTCGAACCGGATTACCGAGGCGCGTCCATTCTGCTGCTGCACGGTCTGATAGGAGAAATCTTCCACCTCAACCGCCAGGGTCCTCGAATGGGGCGGAAGTTCGTTGCTCTCCTGCCGATCGGACACGTTTCACCTCAAGGGATTGGTATAATCTACCGCCATGAGCGGAGCCGTCGCCAAGCGTCGAGGGGCAGGGGCAAACCGGGCGGCCCTTGTGGCCTTGGCGCTGCTGGCTCATTCCGGTCCGGCAACTTCGGGGGACAAGAACCTGGTGGTCGACGGGCGCCTGGTGTGTCTGGGGCCGGACCTGAAGGCAACTTCCTGCGAAGACACCCCAACCCGGTTAGCCCTAAGAGCGGACGCCGGAGGACTCTTTCCCCTGGCCGCCGGGGACCTCGCCGACACCCTCCTCCAGGAAAAGCGACTACGGACACGACAATTCCGGCTGACCTTGAGAAGCCTGGATGGCGGCAATACCTTTCAAATCGTCAAGACCCAACTGATCCGCGCGGGCAAAGTCTACGATTTTCACTACTTCTGCGAGATCTGCAACATCACCACCTACGCGCCCGGACCCTGTATGTGCTGCCGGGCACCCACCGAGTACCGCGAGGCGCCAGCCAAACCGTAGCGTAGCCCGGCGGTGAGCAATGCGGGCAAGTTCTACCGGGAGGCTGGATCCGGAGTGGCATCTTCCACCGTCTGGTGGAGATAGTTGAGCACGGCCCGCACCGAGACGATCCTGGGGGGCTGGTCGAGGCTGACGATGGGGATGTGGCGAAATCCCTCCACCGACATCTGGTGGAGGACAAAGCGAATGGATTCCTCTGCCTCCATGGTCACCGGATTGGGGGTCATGATCTCGGAGACTTTGACCGAGCCGACGGAGCCTTCCATTCCCCCGAGCTTGTAGAGCACGTCCCGTTCCGACAGGATACCCACCACGATTTCCTCTTCCATGACCAGGACGCACCCCACGCTCCTGCCCTTCAGGAGTTGGACCGCCTCCCCGACCGGAGCCTCCGGCGCAACGGTGACCGCGGGTTGGGGCTTCAGGTCGGCGATCGTATCCTCCATGAGCCGCTTCTGCAGCCCCTCGATCGGCAAGGGGATGTCCAGCTTGGTGAAAGGCAACAGACAGTCTTCGCATCGGTCCGCCCCGGGACGATTGACCGAGCCGCAAGCAGGACAGATCATGAGATTC
>JAPOZE010000021.1 GCA_026706225.1 Acidobacteriota bacterium | reverse complement strand
CCTTTACCTGAGCTATTTCTTCACCCATGGACTCATCATCCTGGGAGCGCTCTACGCCACCCTGGTCTTCCGGTTTCGTCCGTTTCCAGGCTCGATGGTGCGGGTCTACCTCATCACCGCCATCTACTGCTTTGTCTTTATCCTCCCCCTCAACTATCTGATCGACACCAACTACGTCTACATGCGCTACAAGCCGGCCGGAGCCAGCCTGCTGGACTATCTGGGCCCCTGGCCCTGGTACATGCTGTCGGTGGCGGTGCTGGCCTGGTTCTTTTTCGCGGCGGCCTACGCGCCCTTCTACCTGATGGACCGTGTCGCCGGGAGGCGTGGGGCAGTGGATAAGGGTTGAAGGCCGAGAGGTTGACTCAAGCCAGTACTTCGGAGACGACGCGGGCGGGGAACTGGTCGGTGAGGCGCTCGTGCAGGCCGTGGCGTTCGTAGGCCAGGTCGCGGAAGTTCATGCCCAACTGGTTCAGAATGGTGGCGTGGAAATCGTGGACGCTGACGCGGTTCTCGACGGCCTTGTGTCCGAACTCGTCGGTGGCTCCGTAGGTGGTGCCGCCCTTGACGCCTCCGCCGGCCATCCAGACGCTGAAGCCGCTGGGGCCGTGGTCGCGGCCGGCCACGCCCGAGGCCATGGTCTGTGACAGCGGCAGGCGTCCGAACTCTCCTCCCCACACCACCAGGGTGGAGTCCAGCAGGCCGCGTTGCTTGAGGTCGGTCAGCAGGGCGGCCACGGGCTGGTCGGTCTTGCCGCAACTGTAGCGCAGCATCTTGTCCAGATTGCTGTGGGCATCCCAGATCTGGCTCTCGATGTAGAGCTGCACGAACCGAACCCCGCGCTCCACCAGCCGCCGGGCCATCAGGCAGCGTCTCCCGTAGGAGGCTGTTTCCTCCCGGTTGAGGCCGTACATTTCCCGCGTTCGCTCGCTTTCCTTGGATAGATCCAGGGCGTCGCTGGCCGCCAGTTGCATGCGGGCGGCCAGTTCATAACTGGCGATGCGCCCCTCCAGGTAGGGTTCGTGAGGACGCTCCCGGCGATGGGCCCGGTCCAGGTCCTGCAGCAGCGACCGCTGGGCCTTGGCCAGCGAGGCCGGCCATTCGGGGCGGGGATCCAGATTCAGCACGGGAGGCCCCTCCGCCCGGAATCGGGTGCCCTGGTACACCGGCGGCAGCCAGGCTGACTGCCAGTTGGCGATGCCGTTGACCGGCAATCCCTTGGGATCGTCCAGCACCACGTAGGCCGGCAGGTTCTGGTTCTCGGTTCCCAGCCCGTAGGCGACCCAGGCGCCCACCGAGGGGCGGGTGGCGACGGTGCGTCCCGTCTGCATGAAGAATATGGCCGGCTCGTGATTGAAGTGGGCCCCGTACATGGAGCGGATCAGGGCGATGTCGTCCACGCAGTTCGCCAGATGGGGCATCAACTCCGACAGCTCCATGCCCGACTGCCCGTGCCTGGCGAAGCTGTAGGGCGAGGGCAGCAGTCCTCCCGACTGGGTGGGAGAGGTGATGTCGGAGGTCAGGTCGCGGTTGGGTACGGTGCCGGCATACTTCCGGAGCAGCGGCTTGGGGTCGAACAGGTCCACCTGGCTGGGGCCCCCGTTCATGAACAGGTGGATGACGGCCCTGGCCTTGGGATCGAAATGGGGGGTGCGCGGTCCAAGGTCGTACCTCTCTCCGCCGGAAGCCAGCAGGGGGTTGGTCGGGAAAAGCTCCTTGCCCAGGATGGAGGCCAGGGCGGTGCCGTAGAGCAGAGACCCCGAGCGGGCGAACAACTCCCGTCGCGAAAGCCGGGGGCTGTCGGTTGGGGAGGACTCGTTCCCCCCGGGTTCCGGTTTTGGAAGAGACTGGCGCCGCACAACCACCTCAATCCACGAAGCTGAACTCGGCCGAATTCAACAGAGTATGACACAAACTGGACAAGGCTCGCCACTGGGCGGCCCAACGGATGGGGGTGGGGCCCCGGTCGTCGCGAAGGCGGGACGTCCAGTGGTCGGCGAACTGCTCCAGGGCCTCCCGGCTCCGCTCCAGTTCCCAATCGGTCGGCTCTCGGGACAGGGCCTGCAGGTAAGCTTGAGCGATCTGCAGTTTGGGATCGTCGCCGACCCGGTCGATGATCCGGCCGGCCATGTAGCCGGAGTGCTCCCACACGGTGGTGCCGTTCATCATGTGCAGGACCTGGGTGGCCACGGTCGAGTTCTTGCGCTCCACGCAGTTGGGTGTCATCCGGGGCATGTCGTAGGCCTCCAGCAGGGACACTGGATCGTAGCGGCGCTGCTGAGTATAGATGCTGCGCCGGAAGCCTGCCCTGGAGCCCTTGGCCACCACCTCCTTGTTGGGCCTGGTCTCCAGCGCGTCGGCCGGTCCAAAGGGCGTCGGGTCCAATCGCTCCGTCACCTTCAGGATGGAGTCGTAAAGGGCCTCGGCATCCATCCGCCCCCTCCGCATTCGCGACAGCAGAATATTCTCCGGATCGAGTTCCTGGGCCCGCGGGCCGATCCGTGAGGTCTGGCGGTAGGCGGTGGAGTTCATCATGATCCGGTGCAGGGCCTTGATGCTCCAACCCCGGCTGACGAATTCGGTGGCCAGCCAGTCCAGCAGCTCGGGATGGGTGGGAGGCTCGCCCGATCGTCCGAAATTGGAGGGGCTGGGGACCAGTCCCCGGCCGAAGTGTCTGAGCCAGACCTGGTTCACCAGGACCCGTGAGGTCAGCGGATGTCCGGGCTGGGTCAGCCAGCGCGCCAGCGCCAGGCGGCGGCCGCTGGAATCCTGGCCGTGCTTCGGCGGTTCGACCCGGTAGGGCGTCAGGCCCGTGGTCAGGACGGCCGGCACACCCGGAGTGACGACATCTCCAGGGGACAAGTGGTTGCCCCGCTTCAGGAGGAAGGTGGTCGAGGGCCGACCTCCCGTATCCATGAGCGCCCGGACATAGGGTTCCGCCCGTAGCCTGCCCTTGACCTCGTCCAGTTGTTTGCGAACGCTTTCGGTCTTGGGGGAGAACCCGGGGAAGCGACGGTTCAGGTCAGCCAGTCCAATCTGCAGCGTTTTCTTGAACTTCCCGGCTAGATAGCGGCGCACGTCCGAGCTCTCATCCCCGGCAAGCTCACGGACCACCAGGAATTTTCGGTTGAGCTCTCCTCCCTGGTAGTCCTGCGGGGTATGGGCCAGGGTGCGCAGATCCTGGCGCAGCGCCTCCGGCAGATCGGCCAATCGCTCCTCCAGCAGCTTGTCGACAAAGGGCGCCGCTTCCTGGAGCAGGTCCTTTTCCAGGGAGCGAATCTCGGCCTTAAAGGGCCGGTTGTGAGCCGCCGCTTCCTCAATCTCTCGTTCCAGCCCGATGGGAATCCTTCGCTTCCTGGGTGGAAGCCATTCGTAGGGATCGTAGCTGGTCTGAAGGATGGCGCTCAGGCGATAGTAGTCCCTTTGGGAGATGGGGTCGTACTTGTGGTCGTGGCAGCGGGCGCACTTCACCGTGAGCCCCATCACGGCCGAGGTCAGGACCTCGATCTCGTCGGCGATGATGTTCATGCGCTCGGCGATGAACCCCCGCTCAGGGGCGTCGGTGGGATCTGGGGTGGTCCTAAGAAACCCGGTGGCCGCCAGCCGGTCGATCAGCTCCGGGGTCACCTCTTCCTTGCGGTAGTCGGCCAGCTCGTCTCCGGCGATCTGCTCCATCAGAAACTGCGAGTAGGGCTTGTCCCGGTTGAAGGACCGGATCACGTAGTCGCGGTAGCGCCAGGCGTAGGGCCGGAAGCGGTCATGGGCTCCGAAGCCTTCCGAGTCGGAATAGCCGGCCAGGTCCAGCCAGTAACGCCCCCAGCGCTCTCCGTAGTGGCTGGAGTTCAGCAGCCCCTCGATCATGTGCTCGTAGGCATCGGGACGCTCATCCTGCAGGTAGGCTTTGACTTCGGCGGCGGAGGGAGGCATTCCCACCAGGTCCAGGTAGGCCCGCCGCAGCAACTGCAGCCGCGAGGCCGGCGGCGAGTAGCTCAACCCCCTGGCCTCCAGCCTGGCCAGCAGGAAGGCATCCACCGGTGTTCGTACCAGGTGGCTTGACCGGACTTGAGGCACCGGGGGGCGGACCGGGGGCCGGAAGGACCAGAACTTGCGGTCCTCCTCGGTGACGGCCGGACCTCCATTGGATTCAGCGGCTGCGGAAACCGGCGGGTCGGGAGGGGCGCCGGCTTTAATCCAGCGGCGCAACAACTGCAGCTCGGCGGCGGTGGGAGGCCGCACCGAGTTGGCCAACTGCATCTCCACCGGAGGCATTTCCCCGGACTCGATCTTCCGGATGATCGGGCTCCGGTCGGGTTTTCCCGGAACAACGGCCGGACCGGAGCGGCCGCCCTTCAGCCTGGAGGCCCGCGTCCGCAGGTCCAGCCCCGCCTCCTGTCGCCGCTTGCCGTGACAGGCCACGCAGCGCACCTGGAAGATGGGCAGCACGTCCTTTTCGCTGACGGCGGGAAGGCCTGAATGGGGGGCGCCCTCTCCATCGGCAGTCAGGCCGTATTCCCCGGGGGCGCCGCGCTCGATCCAGCGCCGGATGCGGTCGATGTCCTTGGGGGAAAGCCTGGCCTCCCCGGGCGGCATCTGCCCGCTGATCAGCTTTTCCATGATCAGGCTTCGATCGGGGCTCCCGGCCACGATGGCCGGGCCCGACTGCCCGCCCTGGAGCAGGGCCGCCGCCGACTGCAGGTCCAGCTCGCCCTGCCTGGGTTCCTGGCCGTGGCACATCAGGCAATTCTCGGCAAGAATGGGCAGAACGTCCGCCTTGAAGGTGGGCAACTCGCTTCGATCAGCTCCGGACGCAGTGCAGGACAGCGCCAGTCCGGTGAGGAGGACAGCGGGAAAGACGAACCACGAATGGACACGAATGAGCACGAATAGACCCATGGAAAAACGGATGGACCTCTTTGAACGACAGCCGATGCTCAGGTTCTTCGGATATTTTTTAGTCTTGGTCTGATGATGTCAAGGGACGATGGCTTCCCGGGAGCGCAGGCAGGACGCCCGCGCTCCCGGGGGATGCTGTCACGGCGGCGTAGCGAGGGGGGTGGCGGTCTACTCCCTGGCCGGGATATAGGCGCCGTCACCGGTTCTCTCACCCGGAGTTCCGCCGTCGTTGACTACTCCGTAAGCCAGGAAGGGATTGGCGCTGGTTCCGGATACCTTGCGGATCTCGATATAGCCCTGGGTGGTTCCCGGGGAGTGCTTCAGCACCTGGTCGATCTGCCTGAAAC
>JAPOZE010000161.1 GCA_026706225.1 Acidobacteriota bacterium | reverse complement strand
CGCGGTCCAGCCTCTTGGCGATGGCCCGGATGTTGTCCGTGACCGAGGCGGCGATATCGATGACTCCCTTGGAGGAGGGCCCGACGATGATCTTCTCCATGTAGCAGTCCGGAGCATTCAGCAGGCCGCCCTTCTCGGAGCTGGCCAGCACCGTGATGGCCCCGGGCGCCCCGGTGGCGCAAAGGTTGGTGCCCTCCAGCGGATCGACGGCAATGTCCACCTCGTGGATCACCTCCTCGCCTTTGGCGATATCCTTGTGTTTGCCTACCCTTTCCCCGATGTAGAGCATGGGAGCCTTGTCCCGCTCGCCTTCTCCGATCACGATGGTCCCCTTCATGGGAACGCTGTCCATGATCTTCCGCATCACCTCCACCGCGGCCTGATCGGAGAACTCCCGGTCGCCAATGCCCATGGTGCGGGCGGCGGCGATGGCGGACTGTTCCACCACCTCGAGGAATGCGCGGGAAAGGTTCTGTGACGGTAATCGGATACGGGCCATCAAGACCTCCTGGTGGCTAACGGCGGCGCCGAAGCTCAGCGCCGGCGCTCGGCAATTCCGGGCGCAGGCTCACGGGTTCACGACATTCCGGGTCCGGTTCTCGAGGAAACTCTGGACATTTCCAACCACGGTGTCCATCAGCCGTGACCTGGCCTCCCGGGTCGCCCAGGAGATGTGGGGGGTCACCAGGCAGTTCTTGGCCGAGAGCAGGGGGTTGGTCTCCAGGGGAGGTTCGACCGACAGCACGTCGAGCCCCGCCCCGGCAATCCGACCCGCATTGAGGGCCTCGGCCAGATCCTGGTCGACGATCAGGGGCCCCCGGGAATTGTTGAGCAGAAAGGCGGTGGGCTTCATCATCGCCAGCCTCTCGGCATTGATCATTCCCTCGGTCTCGGGGAACAGAGGACAGTGCAGGCTGACCACGTCGGATTCCTTGAGCAGATCTTCCACACCGGTCCAGCGAAACCCTTCATAGTCGGGTGGATTGACGGTGACGGCGTCATGGGCGATGACCCGCATGCCCATGGCGTCGGCGATGCGGCCGACCTGCCGCCCGATGCGGCCGAATCCGACGATCCCCATGGTCCGCCCGGACAGCTCGATGAGGGGCGTCTTCCAGAAACACCATTCGATGCTTCGGGACCACTCTCCCCCGCGGACGGCATCGCTGTGGAGCTGCACGTGATGGCAGAGCTCCAGCAACAGCGCGAAGGCGAACTGAGCCACCGAGGCCGTCCCGTAGGTGGGCACGTTGGTCACGGGGATTCCCAGCTCCCTGGCAGCCTGAATATCCACCACGTTGTATCCGGTGGCCAGCACCCCCACGTAACGAAGCCCCTGGCCCGTGAGCTGGCGCAATGCCTCCGCATCCAGGGCGGTCTTGTTGGTCAATACGACCTCCGCGCCTCCTGCACGCTGAAGGGTAAGCTCGGGTTCGGTTCGATCGTGAACCTCGGTGGTTCCCAGCTTTTCCAAACCCTCCCACGAAAGATCTCCGGGGTTCAGGGTGTAGCCGTCAAGCACCACGATTCTCATAGTTTCCTTCCTTCCCTAATGTCCTGTCAGTCAAGACTCGAACAGCGTTTCACAAACCTCCGGATTGACGCAGTAGCGGGGCCGCCTCCCCCGGATAACCGCCACCATGTCGTTGGCCATGGAGCGGTAGATGCGCGCCATGGCCAGACTGCTCACACCCAGCAAATGGGGAGCCCCGGTAAAGTGGGGGTGTTTGAACAGGCGGTGGGAGGTGTCGGGGGGTTCGGTGGGAAACACGTCCAGACCCACCGCTCCCAGGTGGCCGCTCTCCAGGGCATCGGCCAACACGTCCAGGCTTTCCACCACACCGCCCCGGGCGGTGTTGATGAAGATGGCTCCCGGCTTCATCCGGGCGATCCGCTCCCGGTTGATCATGCCGCGGGTCTGCTCCCCCAGGGGGACATGCACCGAAATGAAATCGGAACGTCGCAGCAGGTCATCCAGCGGCACCAGCTCGACTCCCATCCCCTTGGCTGCTTCTTCCGTCAGGAAGGGATCGTAGCCCAGCACTTCCATCTCGAAATTCCGCACCAGCCCGGCCAGGCGACCCCCGATTCGACCCAGCCCTATGATCCCCAGGGTGTGCCCGGTCAGATCCCCCGTGCTCATCTGGTAGCGGCGCTGCCACTGACCCTGCTTGAGGATGGAGTCGGCCAACTGGACCTTCTTGACGATGGCCATCAGCAGCGCCAGGGCCGCTTCGGCGACGGCGAACCCTCCAATGGGAGCGTACACCACGGGAATCTTCCGCCGGGTGGCAAAGGCCACGTCCACCGTATCGTAGCCGACCCCGGGTCGACCGATGACCCGCAAGCCCGGGCAGTTTTCAATGATCTTCCGGGTAATGCCGCCTTCGGTGCCTCGGGCCACCAGCCCGACGGTCCCCTCCAGCAGGGTGAGCACCGTGGGTTCATCCGGAGAGGGCGAAATCTCCACCGGCGCCACCTGTTGCAGGATGTCGATGGCTATCCGATCGATGGGAGCGATGGAGACGATGCGTTCAGGCTGCATGAGGGATTCTTTTCCTTTGACTCTGTCTCGCGATTCCATCCGAAACACCCGGGCGCCCGGGGCCTGACGGACCGGTTACACCGAGTGGGTGAGATAGTCGATGCGCCCGCCATCCACGGTGAGCACCTGCCCCGTCATAAAGGACGAGTCGTCCGAGGCCAGAAAGAGGGCGACCCCCGCGATGTCGGACGGCTCGCCCACTCGACGCAACATGGTCCGGTCGGCGATGCCGTCGACGTAGGTCCCGCTGGCTCGGGCACCCTCCCGAGACATGTCGGTGAGGATAAATCCGGGTGCAATGGCGTTCACGGTGATGTTGTGGGAACCCAGTTCCCTGGCCAGCCGGCGGTTGAACATGTTGACCGCAGCCTTGGTCATGGCGTAACCGGTCACTCCGGGCATGGAGGTGCCCAGAGCGGCAATGGAGGAGACGTTGATGATCCTCCCCCGGCCTCGCTGCTTCATGCCCTCGGCCACGGCCGCGGCACAGCGGATGACCCCCTTGATGTTGACGTCCACCATCCGGTCGAACCCCTCCCCGGTCGCCTCCAGAGACGGTTCCTGGTTGAGAAGCCCGGCATTGTTGACCAGAACGTCGATCCGCCCGTACTCCTCCACTACCTGCCGTACCATGGAGTCCACCTGTTCGGCGACTCCCACGTCGGCTTGAACGCAGAGGGCGCGGCCTCCGGCCGAAGCGATGGCTTCGCACACTTCTTCGGCCAAACGCCGATTGGCTGCGTAGTTGACCGCCACCGCGGCTCCCTCCCCGGCAAACGCCAGGGCGATCGCCTTGCCTATGCCGCGAGAGGCTCCCGTGACCAGAGCCACCTTCCCTTCCAGTCTCAGTCTGGATGCTGCCATTGGCTACCTCGCTGAATCTTTCCCGGACTTGCCTGAACGTCCGGCTCGCTTGCGCTTGCGGGCGTCAAACTCCCGTTCGAGCTCCTCGGCCAGACTGTCCAGGATCTCCTGGGTGGTGCCGGACCGTTCCTGTCTGGCCGTCCACTGCCACTGATCCAGGTAGTCATCCGTGCCCGCCAGGCCCTCGGCCATGGCGACCCGGTCGATCTCCACCTGAAAGCGGTCGGGCAACGGCCTGGAAACGCCGCGACGACCCTCATAGACCTTGATCTGGGCCGGAATGTCTTTCCAGAACAGAATCTGATACTGCGCCATGATTCCAGCCTGCTCTCTCTCTCCGCGTCCCGGTCCCATGGACTTGCGCCCACGGCTACCTGCTGCCGCTTCGCGGCTCCACTCGAACCCCCGGGCTCGTGCCTTGCCGGGCACCCGCTACTGCAGTTCCCCCTTGCGATAAGCGCGCAGGAAACTCTTGCAGTGGCGATCCCTGCCCAGCAACAGGTCCTCGGTCATGCGATAGGGCCTGGCCTGGCGGTCCATGGAAAGGATCGACTGCAGGTTGCTGGCCACCGGATCGATGATGCCGCTGTCCGCTCCCGCCTCCAGGGACAGGAGAATGAAGACGTCGTTGATCAGCCGCCTGCGGGGCAGTCCGAAGGAAACGTTGCTCAGTCCCCCGGTGATATGCATCTCCGACCCGTAGCGGGCCCGCAACTGCCGGATGGTCTCCAGGGCATGGTGGCCGAACTGACCGTCGACCGAGATGGGAAACACCAGGACATCCACGTAGATGCTGTCCAGGGAGATCCCCCTGGCCAGGGCGGCCTCCACCATGCGCGAGGCATTCTCCAGGCGCTCCACCTCGTTCTGGGGCATCCCCTTCTCCCCGGCCGCCGTCACGATGACCTTGGTGTCGTGCTCGCGGGCCAGGTCCAGGGCTTCCAGACGCTCCAGGGAGGCCGAATTCAGCAGGTTTCTCCCCGACTTGTCATGGCAGGCCTCCAGGCCGGCCTGAATGATCTCGATGTTCGAGGAATCCACTGAAACCGGCACGGGGCTCATGGCCTGCACCCTGCCAACCAGCCACTGCATGGCCTCCTTCTGCTCATTCAACTTGAGGGACACCTCGTCCACGTTCAGGTCGAGGAAGTCCACCCCTGCCGATAATTGCCTATCCACCAGGTAGCGGAGGTACCTGAGTCCCTCTTCCGACTCGGGGCCACCCGCCTGGGCCGCCAGCACGGCGATTTTCACATGCTTGACCCGACCCTCCTGGTAGTCCTGGGTCTGCTTGACCGCTTCCGGGATGGGCAGGTAGCGGATCTCGCCTTCGGAGTTCCTGTAGAGGACCGATTCCACTCCGTCGGGATTCCGGACGATGCGCTTCCCCTTTCTCAACAGGACCCGGGTGGTGTGAATGTTCTCGCCGATGGTCGTGAACTGAAGCTGGTTCCCGTTCCTGTTCATAGCCCTGCTTTCTGGCCGCATCGCCGGATATTGCCTGCCATTACCCTTCGTCTTGCGTACCGTTTCGGCCCAGTCTTGAAGGCTTGCGGGTCAGCGCCTTTTCGAGGGGCCGGAGCGGGAGGCCTCCCCACTCTCTCCGGCAGCCGCATGGTGGTCACGCCCCAGGAAGGCGTTGGCCCAGGCGCTGGTGCCTCTGAGAGCACCGTTGCGAAAGACCACCGGACGCTCCAGCATGCCTTCTTCCTCGCCGTAGGCTTTCAGGCGATCATAGGCAAGCGCCCAGATACAATCCTTTTCACCCACCTCGCATTTGCCCTGCCGGGTCCCCCCGCAGGGGCCGTTCCGCTGGTTCTTGGCGCACTGGGACTCCGGAC
>JAPOZE010000204.1 GCA_026706225.1 Acidobacteriota bacterium | reverse complement strand
TGCGCTGGACCATGACCGCGAACAGGATGCCTGCCAGGAAAGCCGGCAGGATCAGCAGCAGATGCCGGTGAAAAATGCCGAACAGCACCGCCGAAACCAGAATTGCCCGGGCCCGGGTTTCGGGTCCGAGGAGTTGATTGAGAACGAAACCGCGAAAGAGCAGTTCTTCGCAGACCGCCGGAACCAGGGCCATCGTCAGCAGAATCCAGGCCGGGTGCGACCCCTGCAGCCAGCCTTGGACCCGTTGCTGGAGTTGTGCCGTCTCGCCGCCCAACTGCCCCTGGAAATAGTGAACCGCTTCCAGCCATGGCACCAGGCACAGTCCCAGCAGAATGGCGAGCCCCGCCTGGTAGAGGGATACCGGCCTCAGCTTGAAGAGGGCGTCCCAACCGAAGCCGGCCAGTTTCCCGAACAACAGCGGCGTCCCGGCTACGATCAGGACCTGCAAGGCCACGGCCAGGACTCTGGCAGCTTCGGAAGGCTCGCGGGGGGCCAGCCAGGCTGAGACCGTCAATACCCAGAGGAATACCAGGCCGACACGAACCTCGGCGGGAGCCGACTGGAGTCGCCTTTTCATGCTATGGCTCCCCTGCCGATTTGGAAGGGGTCTCTTTTTCTCGGAACAGGTCCGGGTCCATGGGCTTGCCCAGGCTGGCGCCCGTTACCGTGATTTGCGAGGTGGCTCCCGTCTTTCGGGAAATGACCTTCCTGGGGGACTGGAGTCCGTGGGTCTCGGCGTATTCCAGATAGCGCACTTCTCCCCGGAAGATCCCTGTGCCGCTCCGGGTTGCCCGCTCAATCTCGTACTGGTACGTTTCGATCAGCCCGGTATTCGAGTTGATGGAGAGTCTGCCCCGAATGTACTCGCCGTCCACCAATCCGGTGACTTCCAGTTGTTCCAGGGATTGTCCCTCCTCGGTGATGCGGGTACTGTAGCGGTACCGTGAGAAGATCAGCAGCAGCAGATCGGGGCGCAGCAGGGAGAGGGTCTCGTTCCTGAGAGGCGACAACTGCTTGACGGGTCGGGGCAGCATGGTTCCGGCTACTTCGACCCAACCGCGGTTCCCGCTGAGGACCGTCACCACCTTCAGGTCGCCGTCCTGGACCTCGGATCGGAACTGATCGGAATCGTTGAAAAAGACTTTGGCGGACAGGGGTTCCGAGTCCGGCTGAGAGGCGGACTGCACGCGGTATGCGAAAACGAAAGAGTTGAGAGAAAGAATCCTGGCTTCACCACCGTAGGCCCGCAGGGATCTTCCGACCAGGGCCTGGCCCGGGCTGACGGCCGGCGCCTTCCTTTCGCCTTCTTCGGCTGAGAGGGCTGCAGGCTGAACAGGAAGGGTTGCGACCAGACCCAATCCCATCAGAAGCGCCGGCAGCGGTAGGCAGCGGGTTGCTCCAGGCAAGTGAACGGCAGGTCGGGAGGGACCGGAACTAGCTGGACCGCGCATAGTAACCCTTTCTGGCCTTGACCCTTAAGCCTTTCTTGTTCAGAAGTTTAACCTTGATGGACCGATAGCCCCCATCGCGCTTTCCGTTGGAGGACTGGTAGCTCAGCAGGTACTGGCTGCGCAACTCCTGCTCGATGGCCTCGAAGGCTCTTCTGAATTTCTGTGGCCTGTTGGGGAAGAACGCCGTTCCGCCGGTCGTGCGGGCGTACCTCTTCAGGGCACCGGAGTTGCCGTAGGCCCTCCTGTAGAATCCTCCGATCTGGTTGGAGATGGCGTAGATCACCGTGTCGGCCCGCTGGGCGGACTCGATGGCCTCACGAATTTTCAGCTTGCTGGTGGTGTCTCCGCCGTCGCTGATCAGCACGATCGCCTTTCGGCCCGACTCGTGCCTCAGCTTCTCGTCGCAGGCCAGAAAGACGGCATCGTGCAGGGAAGTGCCCCCGCCAATGGCCAGCAGGCCGACGGCCTTTTCCAGCAAGCTCAGACTGTTGGTGAAGTCCTGAATCAGGGAGACGCTGCGATCGAAGTTGATGATCATGGCCAGGTCGTCCTTTTTCAGGACCGTCCTCAGAAACTCGATGGCCGCTCGCTGCTCCAGAGGCAGGATGTCCTGGACGCTGGGACTCGTGTCGATGAGGATGCCCAGGGTGAGGGGCAGGGTGACCTCCTTGGCGAAATGGGTGACGGACTGGGTCACGCCATCTTCTTCGATTCTGAAATCCTGTGGCTTCAGGTCGGTCACGAATTGGCCCTGCCTGGTTTGAACGGTGCACAGGACATTGACCAGGTCCACGTCAACCCGCAGCGTGGTCTGATCCTGCTGCGGGTTGGGCTCCGCGCTGGAGAGAGCCAGTGTCCCAAGGAGTGCCGGAACCAGGAACGCCGCCATCACATACGGATTGGATCCTTGATTCATTTTTTACCGATTTCAATGGATGCCTTCATGGCTAAAATTATAGGGGAGAGCCGGCCCGGGGTAAACGTGTCAGCGGAGTGAGTGGCCTGGGCCGCCCGGTCCTCCCGGCGAGCGGGCACCGGAGGATCGGGCGCTCTTCATCGAAACCGGTCCTCCCCATTTCGTGCATTTTTCAGGAATTCGTCCATGGGAACACAGCCTTGTCGCCGGGTAGGCATCGCGGGAGCCGGAACCATGGGGCGGGGAATCGCCCAGGTCTTTGCCCACCGGGGTTGGCAGGTGGTGCTCAGCGATCCGGCCCCGGCCCAATTGTCTTCCGCCATGGACGCGATCTCCCGGGGGCTGGATCGAGACGTCAAAAAGTCCCGGCTGGCGCACGCCCAAAAGAGTGAGGTCCTCGGCAGGATTGAGCCGGCCTCAGGACTGGATCGGATGGCTTCGGTGGACCTGGTGGTTGAAGCCGTCAGCGAGAGTCTCCCGGTCAAGCAGGAAGTGTTTGGCCAACTCGACCGGATCTGCCGCCCCGGGGTCATCCTGGCCTCCAACACTTCTTCCATCTCCATCGCCCGGTTGGCGGCCGCCTCCGGCCGCCCCGCAGAGACCGTGGGGATGCATTTCATGAACCCCGTGCCGGTGATGGAGCTGGTGGAGGTCGTCCGCGGGCCCGAGACATCCGGGGAGACGCTTTCGGCTGCCCACCGGATCGTGAAGGAATTGGGCAAGACGCCGGTAGAGGTGAACGATTCTCCGGGCTTCGTTTCCAATCGTGTCCTGATGCCCATGATCAATGAAGCCGTCTTCTGTGTCCACGAGGGCGTGGGGACGGCGGAGAACGTGGATGCGATCATGAAGTTGGGGATGAACCATCCCATGGGGCCACTGGCTTTGGCCGACCTGATTGGGCTTGATGTTTGTCTGGATATCATGGAAACTCTCTACGACGGCTTCAGGGACACCAAGTACCGACCCTGTCCATTGCTGAAAAGCATGGTGACGGCTGGTCACCTGGGGCGCAAGACGGGACGGGGGTTCTATCGCTATGGCCGGCGAGTCCCGGGGGACTCGTGAGCCCTCCTGGCCATTGCGGGACCTAAATCATTGATAAGGCTGGACAAAAATGCCAAACAGGAGGGAATCCATGAGTGACGCAAGGGGAGAGCGGAGCAAGGCCATCGATCTGGCGCTGTCTCAGATCGAAAAGCAATTCGGCAAGGGATCGATCATGCGCCTGGGCAGCCGCGCAACCGTGGCCAACATCGGCGTGATCGCCACCGGGTCCTTGTCCTTCGACGCCGCACTGGGCGTCGGCGGCATGCCTCGGGGACGGGTGGTTGAGATCTTCGGTCCCGAATCGAGCGGCAAGACAACGCTGGCCCTTCACGTGATCGCCGAGGCTCAGAAAAACGGGGGCATGGCTGCATTCGTGGATGCCGAGCATGCTCTGGACGCCGCCTATTCCCGCAAGCTCGGCGTGGACGTGGAGAACCTGCTGGTTTCCCAGCCGGATACCGGAGAACAGGCGCTCGAGATCGCTGAAATGCTGGTGCGCAGTGGTGGGCTGGATGTTTGCGTCGTCGATTCGGTGGCTGCCCTGGTGCCCAGAGCCGAGTTGAGTGGTGAAATGGGAGACTCCCACATGGGGCTGCAGGCCAGGCTCATGTCCCAGGCTCTCCGCAAATTGACCGGCATTGTCGCCAAGTCCAAGACCTGCCTGATCTTTATCAATCAGATCCGGGAAAAGATCGGGGTCATGTTCGGCAATCCGGAAACCACCACCGGTGGGAGGGCCTTGAAGTTCTATGCCTCGGTTCGGGTGGATGTGCGGCGGATTGGCGCCATTCGGGACGGGGACACCGTCAAGGGCAGCCGAACCAAGGTCAAGGTCGTCAAGAACAAGGTGGCTCCCCCCTTTCGCGAAGCCGAGTTCGACATCATCTACGGCCTCGGCATTTCCAAGGAAGGGGACCTGCTGGACCTGGGCGTGAACAAGGGCCTCATCGAAAAAAGCGGCGCCTGGTACTCGATCCAGGGAGAACGCATGGGCCAGGGCCGCGACAATGCACGCCAGTTCCTGAAGGACCACGGCGATGTCCGAACCCAACTTGAAGAGGCGCTCCGCCAGGCGCTGCATGTCCCCGAGGCTTCCTCGACCGGGAACGGCCAGGCCGCCGGGTCGGAGCGGACTGCTTCAAGGTCGACGCCAGGTCGGAGCTGACCCGATATCCACTCAGGGCCTTCTCGGAACACCCGCCCGTCCGCATGCACGCAGCAGCGCCCGTTTGAGGGTTTCCCCCGAACATCCGTCCTGCTGCGTTCCTTACCCCCCGGTGTACCTGTCAATCTCCAGGGAAATTTCTGGCCATGGAGTCCAAAATGAATCCCGCCATTCTGCGAAACCGAGTTCCCATTGCCGTAGGGTTGTTGATCAGTTCCGGATTGCTGGCCCAGCTCTCTGCCTGCCTGCGGGTCAAGGAGGCCGGCGAGCATTCCCGTCACCTGCTCCTGGACGACCGGGTGGTGGCTCAAGAGCAGAATGTCCGCCTGGAGATCGGAACCGTCGAAAAGCACGAGGCCAATCCTCTGATGAAGGAGGACAAGCCCTGGGAGCCTCGCTTCGACAACCTCTACCCCAACATCGTCTATGACCCGGACAGCAAGCTCTACCGCTGCTGGTACAACCCCTTCATCGCCGACCCGTTGGTCACCGAGACTCCCCGGGACCGGAGGGACCTGAACCCGTTCGCCCCCGAGGATTCCCCCGAACGCCAGGGCAAGGTGCCCTACCTTCCCTATGACCGGGAGTTCGGCCTTTGCTACGCCACCAGCGAGGATGGGCTGACATGGACCAAGCCCGAGTTGAACCTGGTGGAGTTTCAGGGCAGCAAGG
>JAPOZE010000667.1 GCA_026706225.1 Acidobacteriota bacterium | reverse complement strand
CTACGAACCCGTCTTCCTGAAACCGGGCCGCCAGTTGACGGGTGTTCAGTGTCGCAGGCATTCGTGCTCTCCCATCCATCACTGCGATCGGTAGTTGACCTCCAGCCGCACGCCAAGAAACTGCGCCCAGGCAGCCATTCCGGGCAACTGCTCCGGCCTGACGGCCCCCGGCCTGGGGCGTGAGCCCTTGAGGGCCAACACTACGAAGTTCATTCCCTGCCGCAGGGGGGGAGTATCCAGGGGATAGCTCACCCGGTACTCACCCTTGCCGGCGTCGACGACGGTCGATTGTCCAACGGCCAGGTCCTTGCCGTTCACCCGGCAGACCACTGCATCCGGCCGGGCAGCGCTCCTCACATCCAGCACCAGCCTCATGCTGTCGAGCGTTCCCTTTTCCTTGGCCGAGGCCAGGTCGTCCCCAACCACCAGCGGAACTCTTCCCACCACTCCGTATTTTATGGCTCCCTCCCGGCTTACGGGCAGCGGACGATGGCTGGAGATATGGGCGTAGTAGTCGATCACTCCACCGGTATGGTTGTCGACGCAAAACAGCTTGTTCCTGGCCGCCAGCGTGCGGCGCTCTCCGATATCGCTCAGGCAGGCATAGGACCGGCGGCGCGTCTCCACCAGGTCCTGACCGGTCTTGTACTCGAAGGGTGTCCCCAGGTTCCACAGGTAAATGCCGTCGGCACCGGTCCGGAACCAGTTGCTGGCCATGCCCCGCACCCCCTCCAGAAAGCGTCCCCCGGACACGTTGTTTGCGGCGCTCTGGTTGATGCAGGGATAGACCAGCACGCCGTGGGGGTGGGCCGCGGACGTGAACTCGGCCAGGGGCAGGCTGAAGGGGGCATAGCCGCCTCCGGCAATCAGAATGTCCACCAGGTCCTCATCCAGCCAACCCTTCAGATCCAGACCGATGTTGAGCGCCAGTTGGAAGCTGTCCGGCACTCGAGTCGCCAGCAGCAGCGGACGGCCCCGCCGCTGGGCCTGGCTGTCGGTGAGCTTTCGGATGCGGCGCATGAAGGCCGTCATGACCTCGACCTGGTCGGCGCTCACCGGTTCTCCCTGCATGGTGGGACTGAAGAACACCGGATGGCGAATGAAGTCCAGCTCAAAGCCGTCAACGTCGTAGCGGCGGGCGACCTCCTCGATGATCTCGAACTTGCGCTGCCGGACCTCCGGGTGGGAAAAGTCCTGGGAGGTAACATAGAGATCCAGAGAGGTGAGCCTGCCCAAGGGGTCCACCAGAAACTCCGGATGTTCCTTCTTCCAGGTAGTCAGGCCGCCTTCGATAAAGCTGTCGTGGACGTCGTTCATGCGGACCGAGGCCAGGATCTCCATGCCATGAGATCGAGCAAAATCGATGACGATCTGCAGGGGGCCGCGGCCTGACCGGATCAATTGCTTCACGTTGGCGGTGACCTTGGACCAATAGGCAGGCGGACCTCCGTGGGCGTCGCCGTAGATGGGCTGGATCTTGCTGTCGTATACCGGAGCGTCGGCCCACCCCCCCAGGATGGACCAGGAAATGGTGTCGACCTGGGTCCCGGCCAGGGGTTGCAGCCGGCGCTTCAGGAATCCTTCCGGGGTGCCGGCATCGTCGCGGGACAGCTCGTAACTGTCGTCATTGAAGATGATGCGGCGCTGCCTGGCCGCCGCTTCCACCCGGTCCTTCTTGGCGTCCGACCAGTTGGCCCGCGGGTCCGGAACCGGTCCGGAGCAGGACAGGATTCCCGCCAGGGCCAGGCAGATGCCGGTTCCCAGGGTGAAGCTTGTTGCCAATCTCCGTTTACCCCTTGGACTTGGGTTAGTCATTCTTGAACCTCCTCCGCCCGATCGATCCTGCCGGGCAGATCATTCGAGGAAAAACAAGCGATCGTCAATAAAGACGAACCACGAATGCACACGAATAAACACGAAGACAGGCGGACCTGCTCCAACGACAAGCGGCAACACAATGCTTCTGCAACTCTGTCACCCTGATAGGACTTCGTTTCCTTCGCAAATATTCCCTGGATATCGGTTGTCACACCCCCCGATCAACCGCTCATCAATCCATTCATTGGTGTTCATTCGTGTCCATTCGTGGTTCGCCGTTCCCAGTGGTGGATAACTCTTTTTTTCTTTTGTTTCAGAACAAGACAAGCACCGCCCTTTAGTCCTCGGCCGGGAACCCCATCCGGCCAGGATCATCGAGCAAAGCGCTCGATCCGCTCCTTCAGCTCCCGGTAGCTTTCCAGCGCCTGACGGGCCTGTTCGGACTGTCCGGCGTCCCTGTAGAGTCTGGCCAAAAGGCGGTGAGCCACCGGATTGTCGGGCAGGAGCCGGATGGACTGCCGGGCGGCCGCAATGGCCTTGTCCAGCTCTCCGAGCCTGCGATAGACCCTAGCCAGGCCGAAGTGGAGATCGGGGAGCGAGACGGTTTGGCTCTCCGGGGAAACGGCAGTCAACTGGGAGAGGGCCAGCTTGGGTTTCCCGAGCTGCAGCAGCAGGTCCGCCAGCTCCAGGCGGGCCTGGCCGGCATCAGGGTGGTCTTCCACCTCCTGCTGCAAGGCTTGCAGGGCCTCCCGGAACATTCCGGCGTCCAGGAAAATGGCGGCCAGGTGGTAGTGAGCCCAGGCGTAGCGGGGGTCCCTGTCCACCACCGCCTCGAACTGCCGGAGAGCCTTGCTCCTCATGTTCTGCTGGTGGTAGGTGCGTCCCAGGTGCATCCTGGCCTTGAGGTGGCCCGGGTCCAGTTCCAGGGTTTTCTCCAGGAGCCGGATACCTTGTTCCACCGGCTCGCTGGTCTCGTTTCGGGCGCCCATCCCCATGGGATCGGTCGGGTCCTCGGTCTCGCTTCGCTGCTGGAGTATGAGGGCCGCCACGCCGTAGTGGAAGTCGGCTTTGGAGGGGTCCAGAGCCAGGGCCTTGCGCAGCTCGGGTTCGGCGTCGCTGTACTGGTTGAGCTGCAGCAGCGTCATGCCGTACAGGTGCCGGTAGTCGGCGTTCTCACCGTCCTGCTGCACGGCTTTCTGAGCCGCCAGCATGGCCATCAGGTACTCCTGGCGCTCATACCGCTCTTTGGCCTCCAGGTAGTCGGCCGATTGCGCCTGGAGCTGGACCGCCCCGGGGAAGACAAGGGCAAGCACCGGGACGACCAATAGCCGGCACAGCTCCCTCCAAGGCAGGCGGCCCGCCCGCGCTGCCGGCGGGGTCCGTCCTTTGTTTCCGGCTTTTAGCGGCGTAACCATTTGGCGTTCCTGACCGGCAATTCCCCGGCGTTCAGGGTTTCTTTTCGGCCACGATGCGAATCCAGTGGTCGGCGAACTCGGAGTGGGTCATGAAGCCCTCTACAAAGGGCATGTGACAGGAGCTGCACTCGCTGGCAGCCACCTTGCATCCCGAGGCCATGGCATGGTCGCCTCCATGGCAGGACAGGCACTTGGAATCGTAGGAGGCGGGGGTTTGCACCAGGCTCTCGTGCGGGTCGTGGCAGGTCGTGCACTTCAGTTGATCCCGGCTCTCGCTGTAGCACTGGCTCAACACCAGGCGCTGGGCCGGAAAACGGGACACCTCCTTGTCGACCATGAACCTGGCAAGCTCCTGCAGGTCGCTCCCCCCCGGCGGTGCTCCGTGGCAGGCGCCGCAGAAAAAGAGCTGCTCGATAGCCGGCATCTTGCCGGGGTTGCCGATGGTGGCGGAGGGATCGGAGTCTCCTCGGGTCATGGCCCGGACGTGATCTTGACCCGGTCCATGACAGCGTTCGCAGTGGACGCCGGCCGAGGCAGGGTCCATTTTCTCAGGCGGCAGGTCGGCGTTCCGGGTGGTGTGGCAGGCAAAGCAGTGCTCTCGTTGCGGCGGACTCATCCAGTCCGCCAGGGCATCGTAGGCGTTGTCGACCGAGTCTTCCAACCCGGTGGTGATGTCCAACCCCCCGGTGGACTGATACCAGCTCACCCGGCTCTGGCCGTAGGCGCCTGCGTCTGTCATGCCGACGAAGGTGATGCCTTTCCTTCCGGCCCCCATGCCCCAAAGCAGATGCATGCGGTCGGCTTCTCCTTCCCTGGCAGCCACCAGGTCGAGGGTGAACTCGGGGTCGGGGGAGCGCTCGATGCGAAAGTTCACCTGATTGTGCGGGTCGAAAAATTCCAGGGGCACCAATTCCAGCAACCGGGGAATGGAGCGCACTCGCCTCAAGGTCAGCGGGTGACCGCTCTCCAGTTGCACCTCGGCAATCTCGCGGTGGCACTGCACGCATTGGCTGGACCCCACGTAGCCAGATTCGTCCGAGGCTTGTGCGCGGGGCGGTCCCACCGAAAGGAGGACTGCTGAAACCGCGACCGAGAGGAAGCAGGAACCGAGATTCTTGTTCGGGGTTGCGGAATCCTTGGCCGGCCCTGGCTGCGACGACGGGCCGATGGCGATGGACATCAGTTGTTCCACCTCCCTATCCCCATCTGCGCGCGATTCGCGGGATTGTCCTGCAACGCGCGATCGTGTTCGTCCTGCCCCACCGACTCCTGCCTTCGACCGTTGCGAACTTCCCCGAGGTCCCGGGACTTGATCCACAGGGCGTTGTCGTAGCGAAATCCATAGGGGGACTTGGGCTTGGAATCGAAGGGCACGAAGGTAAACCCTTGGGACCGGCTGCCGAGTACCCATCCTCCTCGGTTCCGGTAGCCGAAGCTGGGGTAGGCCGACCGGCGCAATCGGGCCGAGAGGCGTGAATTGGACTGGGCCAACTGTTGGGCCCGTTCTTTGCTCCATTGGTTGAGGTCGTCCTTCTTCCTCAGCTTTCCCGAGTGGAGTTTGGAGGTGGCCCTTTCAACCTGGTGACTTCTGCCGGCTTCAAGCCGTCGTCTCTTGCGGCCATTCCCCATCCATTCCAAAGCCCCCTTGTAGACCGAGACGCGCACCCGGGGCTCGAGGCTGAGGCGATACAGCCCTTTGGCGGCCACTTGAAAATCGCCGTCTGGAGTAGAAATGGTCAAAGAATGGATGGCGGGATTGAAGGCGGCGGATTCCAGGATGATTTCACCCCGTAGAATCTCGAACTTCATCGTCGCGTAACCCGTCCTGATGAATCGGACCAGGCTGCTCTCGGCGAGCCGCAGGTAGCTGCCCGGATTCAAGAGCAGTTCGGCGCGACCGTTCTCCAGGGTTCTTAGCTGGCCTCCGGCGTTCAACTTGTGACCGGCGGTCAACAGCCAGCGGTTGCTGCCCGCGAATGAATATTTAGGCGGTCTTCCCCAGAAGCTGTTCAACAAGAAAGCCGAACGCACCTGGC
>JAPOZE010000155.1 GCA_026706225.1 Acidobacteriota bacterium | reverse complement strand
CTGCAATTTCCTCCATTCCTCGCCGGATTCGTTGAGGTGGCTTCCACGGATGGCCGGCATGATGAGCTGTCCGAGCCTGGCTTCCAGGCAAAGTCGGCTCAGTGTGGATCTAACCCATTTACTGTCAATGGATTGTGGCGTAACAGGTGAAGACATGGACGAAGTCTTTAGGACTGATTGGGGTAGGAGAGGGCATTGCGGCCCGTCAAGATTCGGCCTGAAGCGGATCCGAAGGCGGAAAGGCTCTTGGGTTCATACCGCTGTTCGACAATCTGGAGGTTCTTGCTTGCCTTGTTCCAGGACAATGAGCCGCGTCGGTGAAATCCGTTATCGGTAGGAAAGTCTAATGTGTTTGTTTTCAACGCAGTGACGGTCAGGCGCAGAACGGGTTGCTCTGCGAGCGAATTTATTTGGGTAGTGCGGTAATAAAACTGTTGACATGCGGTAAATTTATGTTACTCTTCCTATCCCGCAGCCACTTGAGCGGGGAAGCACCCTGGAGTTGTTCAGCCTGGATGGGAGTCCAAGAGCATGTGGCTGCCAGACAAAGGGTGCTCTCGAAGCTGTCCTTTGGCGGCCGGGCCGGTTGATCGCGATAGCCTGTGGCAACTTGCCCGTTGGCGAGAATTCTAGTGCAAACGAGGCCCTTGGGCAACGCTCACGCTCTGAATCGCCCAAGTGCCGGAAAGGATCGACTGAAAATGGGAGGCCGGGAGAGGTGGAACGCCTGACAGCTTGCTGGGTTGGGCCATGCCTCTTCAGGCGCTCAAAGGTGTGGACGAGCAGGCGTGGAGAGGGAGACACGCCTGCTTATCCGCTATCCCCCTCTCAGCGCGCGGGGAGGGGGTGCTTCAGAGGGATGCACTAACTCTTCTTTCCCTGCCAGGGACCGGTGATGGCCAGGGTGATGCCCGGGTTCTGGATGTTGGCGAACAGGGTGGTTCCGTCGGGTGAAAAGGTCGAACCGGCAAACTCGGAGTTGTTGAATACGTTGCGGCCGAGCTTGTAGAGATCGCCCCGCGGAGTCACCCCGACGAGGAATTGCTCGTCCGGTCCGTCCTCGCACAGAACCAGGTCTCCCCAGGGCGCCACCGTGAGGTTGTCGGCGTTCTCGACCAAGTTGCCGTCGTTGGGCTCGATGAAGAGTTCCAGCTTGCCCGGACTGTGTTTCTCGTCGGGTCTTCCTTCCTTGGAACTGGGGGCGTAACGCCACACCTGCCCCTTCTGGTTGAGGCCGCCGTTGGTGCAGACGAAATAGATCCATCCCTTGTCCCACCACATGCCTTCGCCCCGGGCGAAGCGGGCCGCTCCCAGATCTTCGAAACCCCGATAGCGCAGGTCGTCGTTGGGGGACTCGACCTCGTCGATGTCGGCCCACTCCACCTCGAAAACATGCCCCGGCAGCACTCTGCGGGCGTTCCAGTTTCGGGTGTCGAGACCGGGTTTTCCCTTCACCTTCAATACCTGCAGGCGTCCGCCGGCCGCCAGTTGACCGGGTTTTTCCGGGATGAAGCGGTACAGCAGACCGTCGCCCCGGTCCTCGGTTTCGTAGACAATCCCGGACTTGGGATCGACGGCGACCGCTTCATGCACGAAGCGTCCCATGGCTTTCAGGGGAACGGCGGGAGTCAACCCGACTTTGCTGCTGGCCGGAACTTCGAAATTGTAGCCGTGGTCCCTGGCGTAGAGTCCTTCCTCCTTCTGAATGGTCTCCTCGCAAGTGATCCAGCTCCCCCAGGGGGTCGGTCCTCCCGCGCAGTTGCGGACCGTTCCGCCCAGGCTCAGGAAGTGCTTATCCAGGCGCATCTCGCGAGTGTTGTAGACCACGGTTGTGGTTCCTCCCAGGCAGGGCCTCCTCCTGTGACCGGCGTCGTAGAGTTTCTGCCGGTCTGCGGTCTTGAGCAACTGGTTGATGGGGCCGAAAGCTCCGATGGTCTGGTGATCGATGCCCAGCTCGTGGTTCCGGACCAGGATGGTGCTGCCCGCCGGACCCGGAAAGGCGGCCATCCCGTCATGCAGACCCGGAACTCTGTAGCCGTCGTCCATCAACTCTCCCACCTCGGACAAGATCCGATAGGTGAAACCCGCGGGGAGTTCGATCACTCCCTCCGGGTCGGGCTGCAGATCTCCATACCCTGCGGGAGCCTTGGGTCTGGGAAGGGGCTTTGACAACCCGCGGCCGGTAAGTGAGCGAAGCCCCAGGAAGCCCATGGTGCAGGCTCCGGACGCTTTCAGAAACGATCGTCGTGAGGAATTCATGTCGGTCTGCCTTTCCGGGAAGCGACTTGTCGATGGTCCACGGGACTCGCTTCATCAAGACCCTGGTCCGTTGGGCGCTACCCCGATCTTCATTAGTTCCGAGATTGCCTTGTATGTTAGCAAGAACCACTGTGTCACTCGCGTAAATTTATGGTAGAGGGGCTCCGGTCGACGGACCGATCGGGAGATGGCCATCCGGTTTCCGGGACAGGACACGCGCCAACTGTGGTATTTTGTGGCGGCATTTTTGCGCGCGCCGGTGCCAGCCAGCCCCAGGGGGCAAACTCCGGTGGGGCCGCGGCAAGGGATAGAGGCATCCGGCTTCTAATCTCTGGCCCGGCATCTTTCGAGCTTCCCGTACACCCGGCGGGGTGGGCAGGCCCCTGAGAGTCCTGGAGCGGGGCAGAGCCCCCATCCCGGCCATTGATTCCATGAGCACACTCCTCTCCTACTTTCGTGACCTGGAACCGCAGATGGTCCAGTGGCTGATGGACCTGGTCAACACCGATTCGCCTTCGGACAACAAGCCGGCTCTGGATCGGCTGGCCCGCCACATGGGCGACCGGTTCGGCAGTTGCGGCGCCGCGGTGGAACTGGTCCCCAACACGGAGGCGGGAGATCACCTGCTGGCCAGGTTCTCAGGCCCCGATGTCCAGGGAAAACCCCTGATGTTGCTGGGACACCTGGATACGGTTTGGGGCATGGGAGAGGCGGGGCGCCGTCCGGCCAGGCTGGAAGACGGAAAGATCTTCGGGCCCGCCTCCTTCGACATGCGCGGCGGCACCACCTTGATGCTGGCGCTGGCCCATTACCTGTCAAGCGGCCAGGGTCGGTTGAAACGCCCCCTGACCATCCTGCTCGACTCCGACGAAGAGGTGGGGACGCGAACGGCCCGGGCCTTGATCGAAAGGGAGGCCCGGGATTGCCGGGCCGTTCTGGTACTGGAGCCCTGCCTGCCCGGAGGTGCCGTCAAGACCGCCCGCAAAGGGGTCGGCACCTTTGTGATTTCAGCCGGCGGCGTGGCCGCCCACTCCGGGGTGGACTACCAGAAGGGGGTGAGCGCCATTCAGGAGCTGGCCTACCAGGTCCTGGAGCTCTACAAGCTGAACGACCTGGATCTGGGGACCACGGTCAATCCGGGGGTCTTCCGCGGAGGTTCCCGCTCCAACGTGATTGCGGACCGGGCCGAGCTGGAAGTGGACGTGCGCGTGGCCACCATGGCCGAGGGAGAGCGCATCACCCGCTGCATCCACGGGCTCCGGCCCCGGATCGAGGGCAGCCGGCTTGCCGTTCAGGGAAAGATGAATCGGCCGCCCCTGGAGCGCAACCGTCAGGTGGTTCAACTGTACCGGGGGGCGCGGAAGCTGGCTGCCGAGCTGGGCATCGACCTGCAGGAGGGTTCGACCGGCGGAGGCAGCGACGGCTGCTTCACCGCAGCCCTGGGGGTCCCCACCTTGGATGGCCTGGGCCCGGACGGCGCCGGCCCCCACGCCTTGCACGAACATGTGCTGGTGGAAAGCCTGGCTCCCAGAGCCGCGTTGCTGACCCACCTGGCCTTGAATCTATGAAGATCGAACAGATTGAGCTCCGTGAAGTACGGATGCCGCTGATCTCCTTTTTCGAGACCAGCTTCGGCCGGACCACCCTGCGACGGGTGATTCTGGTTCGAGTCTTCGGGGAGGGCCTGGTCGGCTATGGAGAATCCACCGCTCCCGAGGGCCCCTTCTACAACCACGAATCCACCGCGACCGCCTGGCACCTGTTGCAGGACTTCGTGGTTCCCAGGGTCTTTGCCGCGGAGATCGCCCATCCGCGGGACGTGGCGCCCCTGCTCAGACCCATCCGCGGTCACAATATGGCCAAGGCCGCCGTGGAGACGGCCATCTGGGACCTCTATGCCCGCCTTCAGGGAAAGCCCTTGCACGAACTGCTTGGGGGGCGGCGCCAGACCCTGGATTGCGGGGTCTCCATCGGCATTCAGGAGAGCCCCGGCAAGCTGCTCGACAAGATCGAGAAGGAGCTGCTGGCCGGCTACCAGCGAATCAAGATGAAGATCAAGCCGGGGTGGGACGTGGCCGTGGTGAGGGAAGTCCGAAGGCGCTTTCCCGAAATCCTGCTGATGTGCGACGCCAACTCCGCCTACAGCCTGGCCGATCTGGATCACCTGAAGGCCCTGGATGATTTCGACCTGTTGATGCTGGAGCAGCCCCTGGCCTGGAACGACATCCTGGACCACATCCGGCTCCAGCAGGCCCTGCGCACGCCCATCTGCCTGGACGAATCCATCCTGGACGGCGAGGACGCCCGCAAGGCCATCGACGCCGGGGCCTGCCGGATCATCAACATCAAACTGGGGAGAGTCGGCGGCTACACCGAAGCCCTCCGGGTTCACGACGTCTGCCAGGAGCGCCGGATACCCGTCTGGTGCGGGGGAATGCTGGAATCGGGGATCGGCCGAGCCCACAACGTGGCCCTCTCCACCCTGGCGAATTTCAGGTTGCCGGGAGATGTTTCCGCCAGCAAGCGCTATTTTCGGAAGGACCTGATCGAGCCGGAAGTGGAAGTCGACCCGCAGGGAAGGATCCATGTGCTGCCGGATGCGGGCATCGGCTACCGGCCCCACCTGGAGCGCATCGAGCGGGTGACAGTGAGAACGCAGTCCCTGCGGCCCTGACAGGCTCTTGGGAGACTGGCCCGGCCGGTTCCCATGGAATCTTGCTTCCTACTCTTTGGAGAGGATGTGCGTTCGGGAAGGGTGCTACTGATTCGCCGCTTACACGTCTATATTGTATATCTGGTAATAGTCTAATAATAAAAGACTTAATGTGGATCAGCCCGCTTTAATCCCCTCATTGTATCCCTCTAATTGAACCGGAATCCACTGGACCATTCGGGACGTTGGCGGACGTAACTGTTCGGCCAAGCCGTGGAGGTCGGATCGTGTGTAGGGACTGGTAACGTAATCCGGAATGTAGTATCGTCGGGGGCATGGCGATACCGGACGGGAAGGGACGCGC
>JAPOZE010000270.1:3477-5276 GCA_026706225.1 Acidobacteriota bacterium | reverse complement strand
GACTCTGCTTCGGCCGAGCCCATGCCGTTCCCGCCGGCAGGGTGGCCGGGTGCCAGATCGCAGGGACACTGAGCGGGACGCAACGGGAGTGCATGCGGGCGAGACGCCCGCGCTCCCGGGTGGTGCCTCCTTCCATCACCCTTGCTCCTCAAGGGGGCACCCGCCGGCTTGCCGGGCCGCAGCCGGTGCCGATGCGGCAGAGCCGTTCCGCTTGGTGGCCCTTCGTGGCCATCTCTTTTTTCTGCTAAGCCTTTTGCAAAATAGGTGCGTCAGCTCCGGGAACCCGTTGTCTTTTGGGTGCTGATCGGGGGAAAATGCCGGGAACGGTACGTTTTTGCAGGATTGGAATTCAGCGACAGCGGCCGCTCATTTCCCCCCGTTTGGAAACCACCCGAAAGACCATGGGGCAACAAGGCAACGCCAAACCCATAACAAAGCCCGGCAGGAAGCGTGGCCGTCGCCTCTCCCTGATCGACACCGACGTTCACAACCAGCCCCGCTGCTGGGACGATCTCAAGCCCTATCTTCCTGCCGGCATGCGCCAGCGCGGATTCCCCATTCCGGACACGGCCGGCACCGGTTACGCCAATCCGATCGGGGTGCTGCGGCGCGATGCCTTCCCCCCCAGGGGCGGGCCTCCCGGATCCTGCTACCGGACGATGCGCAAGCAACTGCTGGATGCCTACGACATCGACTACGCCATCCTGACGGGCGCCGAAATCGTGGGTATCGGCACCTCGGCCGACTACTACTACGCCCCCGTGATGGCTGGAGCCTACAACGACTGGCTGATCGAGGCCTGGCTTGGGGAGGACCCGCGCCTGTTCGGCTCCATGGTGATCGCACCCCAGAACCCGGCCGCGGCGGCCCGGGAAATCCGCCGCCTCGGCGGCCACCCGCGCATCAAGCAGACCATCATGACCTCGGCCTCGCGCATCCCCTACGGGAACCCCTTCTACCACCCCATCTACGAGGCCGCTCAGGAATGCCACCTGCCGGTGGCGATACATCCCGGCCACGAGGGATCGGGGATCTCCGGGCCGCCCACCTCGGCCGGGTACCCGTCCAGCTACTTCGAGAAACACACCAACATCAGCCAAAGCTACATGGCCCAACTGGTCAGCCTGGTCTCGGAAGGGGTGTTCGAGAAGTTCCCCGGGCTCAAATTCGTCTGCATCGAAGGCGGCTTCGGCTGGGTCCCCCACCTGATGTGGCGCTTCGACAAGAACTACAAGGCCTTGCGGATTCAGACCCCCTGGTTGAAGCGCCTGCCCAGCGAGACCATTCTGGAGCACGTGCGCTTCACCAGCCAGCCCATCGAAGAGCCTCCCAGGACCTCACAGTTGCTGGAACTGTTCGAGATGATGCGGGCCGACCGTGTCCTCATGTTCGCCAGCGACTATCCCCACTGGGACTTCGATTCTCCTTTGGCGGCCTTTCCCAAGGTCCCGAAAGAGCTGGGTGAACGCATCTTCTGGCGAAACGCCCAGGAACTCTACGGCTTGGGAAACCAGGTGCCGGAGGCGGAGGAACGGAGGAATGGCTAAGCGGTACAGGGTGTGCACCACCGAGGAGCTGCAACCGGGAGAGCGCAAGATCGTGGACGCCGGCGGCCGATCGATCGGCGTGTTCAACGTCGGAGGCAGCTACCATGCACTGCTGAACCTCTGTCCCCACCAGCGAGGCCCCCTCTGCCTGGGGCAGGTGACCGGCACCATGCTTCCCTCCCCCGTCGGAGAGTTTCGCTACGGCCTCGAGGGCCGGATCATCCGCTGCCCCTGGCACGGGTGGGAGTTCGA
>JAPOZE010000270.1:0-2922 GCA_026706225.1 Acidobacteriota bacterium | reverse complement strand
CCCACCTCGTCGGCCAACGCCAGGGCCTGGTCGTGGCGGTTGATGAAATGGGTCTCGAACCGGTTCAGGGCCTCGATGCCGACGCGAATGTTGCGCTCGGCCGCATATTCGGCAATCCGGCGGACCCCTTCGATCCCCCAGCGCCACTCCTGGTCAGGACCGGCCACCCGCGCAAGCCGGTTGCACTCGCTGGGGAAGATCACGAAAATCGACCCGCCAAGCTCATGAACCATGCGCACGCAGGCCTGCATGTATTTCACCGTTTCGGCCCGAACCGATGCCTCCTCGGATACCAGGTCCCGCCCCGGCATCATGATGCTGTGTGAGCCCCAGCAAGCCAACTGGTACTTTTCCAGCAATCCGGCCACCTGGCTTGTATCATATTGGGTCGGTTCTCCGCTGATCTCGATCCCGTCGTAACCGAGGCGGTGGAGGCGCTCGATAGTGGTTTCAATGGGTTCCTGGCGCATCCAGTTGTGCATGGCAAATTTCATGGCAGGGTTCCTTTCGCGAGCTGATTAGCCGGGACTGCATTATCTCAGGAGCGGACGGACGGCCGCAAGGAACACTCCCTGCAGCGGTGCGCGCGGGAGGCCGTTTCCGAATCTCGACACCGGATCCTTCCCGTGAGCAACCATCAACCGTCCATCGTGGTAGTGGGAGCAGGGTTCGCCGGAGCGGCCACGGCCTTTCACCTGACCCGCATGGGCATGGAACGGGTCACCCTCCTGGAACAGGAGGAGGTCCCCGGGATGCATGCCTCGGGACAGAACGCGGCCATGGTGCGCCAGGTGGTGCCTCACGAATCCATTGCCGCCCTGGCCCGGGGAGGAGCAGCCTTCCTTCGCAACCTGCCCCGGGATTGGCCGCTCGAAACCCGCTTCGAACAGAATGGCTCCTTCCTGCTGGCCTCGGCCGGCGACTCGGCCAGGGTGAAGCAGGACGGCGTCCTCAGCAGCGAACGCGGGGTGCCGGCGGAATGGTGGCCCATCCAACGCATTGTCGAGGCCGTGCCGATGCTGGAGGGATCTCCGGCCGAGGGGGGCTTGTGGTGTCCGACCGACGGCGTGGTCGACATCCACGGCCTGCTGCACGGTTATCTCAAGGCGGCAGCCTCGCTGGGAGCCCGGCTGAAAGCTTCAAGCCCGCTGCGCCGGGTTGTGGTCCGCCAAGGCAGGGTGTGCGCCGTCCAAACCGAATCCGAGGAAATTGCAGCCGATATCGTGGTCAACGCGGCCGGGGCCTGGGCCCGCCGGATCGGTCAGTTGGCCGGAGCCTCTCCGATCCCGCTGGTCCCCTACCGCCGCCATCTGTTCGTGACCAGGCCGCTTGACTGGGTCGAGCCTCGATGGCCCATTGTCTGGGACCTCAGCCAGGACCTCTACTTTCGCCCCGAATCGGGAGGCCTCCTGCTCTGCCCGTGTGACGAAGTAGCTCAAGAACCCGGGCCGGCGGCCGACGATCCGGCAGCCCTGCAGATGCTGGCCGAAAAGGTGACCCGCTGCTACCCCCGGCTGTCCGACCTGCCCATTCGGCGATCCTGGGCCGGACTCAGAACCCTGGCACCCGACGGTCGATTCGTGGTGGGATGGGACTCTTCGTTGGAGGGGTTCTTCTGGCTGGCCGGGCTGGCGGGGCACGGCGTGGCCGCCAGCTACTCGGTGGGACTTCTGGCCGCCAGCCTGGTCCTGCAAGAGCCTCCCGGGGCGGCCCCAGCCGCGTTCCGGCCGGATCGATTTCTCTGAGAGGCAGAGAGGTTTGGCCCGTTCGTCCTGGAGCTACCTCAGGTCGAGGCTGACCTTCACCACCTCGGAGCTCTCGGTGACGGTAAACTTGGCGCGCTCCCATTTCGGCCCACCGAGTCCGATGGGCGGATTGTTGGACATCCCCCAAGGCTCTTTGGGGAGACCCAGCCAGTTGTCGGTCATAAACCCGTCTTCGTCGAAGTCCTGCAGCACCTGAACCGCGTAATCCCCCGGCGGCACATCCTTGAACTCATACTGAACCGACCTGCCCAGAGGCTTGACGATGCCTTTCTGCAAGGGCTTTTTCAACTTCTTCCGCATCAGAAACTGTGCCTTGTTGACCAGCGTAATGTGCAACTTTCCCTTTCCGGGCCTGACCTTGTTGACGGTGACGGCCACCCTGGAGGCCGCAAACAGGGAGTCGGGGATGCTGGAAAACAGAAGCAGGAGGACGACTGAGACGGGAATTGAGTGTCGCACGGATCTGTTCCTTCCCCTTAATGAGACGAGTACTGGAATTGGTTGAGGGTCAGGTCAATGATTGTACCGAAAAAGCTTCCTTTCCAAGAATCCGCGGTGAGCACCGCGGAATTCATAGGGGCGGTTAACCTGCATCACTCCTCACTCTCCAATGCCGCGGCGTGGCGGCCCGCCTTGGGATCGCCGGCCACCAGCACCGTTCCCTTCTCCGGGTCCACCTGAAGCATGACCGGACTGGCCACCCGCTCCACCAACTGCAGCCGGTGGCCGCGGCTCTTGAGCTCGTCGGCGACCGCCTCGTCGGTGCCCTGATAGAGGCTCAGGCTTCCCAACTGGGGATCAGGCTGGCTGAAGGATCCCGTGTGATGAGCGGTGGCGAAGCGGGGAACGGTGACGGCCCGGGCCGGCTCCATCCCGAACTCGATGGCGTCCAGCAGCAGTTGCAGGCTCACCTGGTCCTGATGATCGCCCCCGGCCACGCTGATGGCGATGACCGGCTTGCCCTGCTTGAGAACGATAGTGGGCGTCAACGTGATACGGGGCCGTTTGCCGGGAGCCACCACGTTGGGGTGCCCTTCCCAGGTATTCAGGCTGACCAGGCGGGTTCCGTGGGTAACGCCCGTACTTCCGCCTTCATCCACCTGGCTGCCCCATCCGCTGGGGGTGGCCGCCACCACGTTGCCCCAGCGGTCGGCCA
>JAPOZE010000607.1 GCA_026706225.1 Acidobacteriota bacterium | reverse complement strand
CCCGCTTCGAGGGCAAGCCCATACCGGTGCACGGCGACAAGCCCCGGCCCAGCGACCTGCCTCCGATCCTGCTGCGGGACCTGCCGTTGGTGAGCCGGACTCTGGAGACGACCCTGCGAAGAACCTTCGCCGACAGCCGGCGCTACCTTGCGGCGGCGGCGCGGCTGGCGGGGCCGGCCCCCCCACCGGACCTGGAGGCGCTGGCCGCCGGGGAGGGATTGAACCCGGAACTGCTGCGGCGTTGGACCGGCTTTCTGGGAATCGGGCCGCCGAAAGCAGGTCTCGAGAAGCCTCTGTCCCAGGCGATGCGCAACCTCCAGAAAACGGCCCAGCTCAACGGCTGGCGCACACCCTCGTCGGGAGGGGCGCCGGCTCCCTACCAGGACACTGCCTACCTGGCGGCGAACTCCGGGGATCAAAGCTGGCAGATCCCGGGCACGGTTCCTTCCGGGTCGGTGGTGGTGCATCCCACCCGTCAGCGGTGGGTTGGGGTAGGCTGGCGTTCCCCGGAGGAACTGACGGTGGCGGTGGAAGCGCGGGTGGAGGATTCCCACCTGGGCTGCGGCAACGGCATCGAGTGGGTCCTGAAGCTGCGCCAGTCGGGGCTGGAGCGCATCCTGGTCTCGGGGAGCCTGGAAAACGAAGGCCGGGCCATCCGCCCGAGCCAGAGGTTCCGGCTGCGCCAGGGGGATGCGATCTCGCTGCTGGTGGGATCGCTGAAGCACAACGCCCGCTGCGATCTGACCCGGGTCGACCTGACCGTTCGGGAAGGGTCGGGGTCGGAGCGCGTGTGGGACCTGGCGGACAACGTCATCGACTCGGTGCTGGAGGGCAACCCGCACGACGACGCTTTCGGAAACCCGGGCGTCTGGCACTTTTTCACCCTGGAAGAGCCCCCGAGCGAACGCTTGCATGCCATTGCCCCGGGTTCGGCGCTCTACCGCTGGCTGGACAGCCTCTCGAGCCCCACGCCGGGTCATCGGTCGGCAGAGGCCGCCCGGCGGGTGGCGACACTGCTGGACTCGGGACCGCCGGCTGACGGAGACCATCCGGACGCCCTTCTCCATTCCCGGATCACGGCTCTGGACGGACCCTTTCTGAGAGGCGTGGACCTGGCCGCTGCCGGACGGGAGGTCGAATCCTCGAGAAGCGACCGGTCGACCGACCCCGGGCCGGGCCTCTCCAACGGGTTGGAGGGGATAGAATTCGGGCGGCACCCCGGCGGTCAGCCCCTGGATGAGGGCAGTTTTTTGGTGCACGGACCCGCCCGCATCCGGGTGGAAGTGCCCCGGAGGATTGCCCGGGCCTACGACTTCGTGGCCGAGGCGGCGCTGGACTCCCGTCTGGGCCAGGCAGGCAGCGTCCAGGTTCACGCGGGCCTGGAGGTTCCGCAATCGATTCAGGGGCTCGTCCCCCCGGTGGGCGCCAACGACGCCCACCCCGAGGCCAATGCCAACCCGGAGCCGGCCCGGTTTCCCGTGATTGTGGGGAACGACGCCACCCGAGGGCGATTCCGGGAAGCCTTTGCCGCCTTCCGCAAGTGGTTCCCGCCGGCCCTGTGCTACACGCAGATCGTCCCCGTGGACGAGGGCATCACCATCTCTCTGTTCCACCGGGAAGACAGGGCTCTCAGTCGACTGGTTCTGGAGGAGCAGGAGAAGAGAGAGCTGGATCGACTCTGGCACGAGTTGCGCTATGTGAGCCGGGACGCGTTCACCATCGCCGATTCCTTCGACGAGTGGTGGAATTTCGGAGCCCACTACAAGAAATTCAGCCGTGAATCCCGGGAGGAGCCGATTCGCCGCCGGGCGCAGCAGTTTCGGGAAGAGCTGCGGTCCTCGGAGTCCAGGCACCTGGATGCCTTGCTCCGCTTTGCCGAACGCGCCTGGCGCCGCCCTCTGGACGCCCGGGAGAAGGCGGGTGTGCTGAATCTCTACACCTCGCTGCGAGAAGAGGGGCAGGAGCATGATTCGGCCCTGCGCAGCCTGCTGGGTCGGGTGCTGGTGTCGCCCAACTTTCTCTACCGCATCGAGCAGCCGGCGGCAGGGGTGGATCCGCAACCGGTATCCTCCTGGGAGCTGGCCAGCCGGCTCAGCTATTTCCTCTGGTCCTCCATGCCCGATCGCGAGCTGTTTCGACGCGCCGCCACCGGCTCTCTGCGGGACCCGGAGGTGCTGGCCGGTCAGGCCGGGAGGATGCTCGGGCATGCCCGCACCCGTGCCCTGGCCGTGGAGTTCGCCGCCCAGTGGCTGGGATTCCGGGAATTCGACCGGGACCAGGGCAAGAACGAGCGCCTGTTTCCGACCTTTGCCCGGCGGCGTGCCGATATGTACGAGGAATCGGTCCGGTTCTTCGAGGAGCTCTTTCGCCGCGACGGATCGGTGATCGATATCCTGGATGCCGACTACACCTACCTCAACCGGGAGCTGGCCGACCACTACGGGATACCCGAAGTGGCCGGGAACGGGTGGAGGCGGGTGCAGGGGATCAAGCGGTACCAGCGAGGGGGTGTGTTGGGGATGGGCAGCATGCTCAGCAAGCAGTCGGGTGCTTCCAGGACCAGCCCCGTTCTGCGCGGAAACTGGATCTTCGAGACCCTGCTGGGAAATCACCTGCCCAAGCCTCCCCCCAACGTGCCCGAGCTTCCCGAGGACGAAAGGCACACCCGGGGCTTGACGGTGCGCCAGATGGTGGAAAGGCACCGCAGCCTGCCCGGATGCGCCACCTGCCACGACCGGATCGATCCGCTGGGGCTGGCCCTGGAGGGTTTCGATGCCATCGGGCGCCGCCGCACCCGGGACCTGGGCGGCCGTCCCGTGGACTCCGGGGTGGAACTGCAGCCGGGCATCGAGTTTCGGGATCTGGCCGGGTTGCGGACCTATCTGCTGGAGCAGCGTAGAGAGGAGTTTCTGCGGAACTTCTGCCGCAAGCTTCTGGGGTATGCGCTGGGGCGCTCGGTGGAAGTGTCGGATGAAGGGCTCCTGGACGAGGTGCTGCAGTCCCTGGAGAGAGCGGACTTCCGTTTCTCGGCGGCAGTTGCTACCATTGTGCAAAGCCCGCAGTTTCTGAACCAGCGCGGACGGGATGCGGGGAGTCCCGAGCAACCATGAATTCCCTTGAATCGCTCCAACGGAAGCGCGAAGCCGGCTTCACCCGGCGAACCCTGTTGCGCGGCTTGGGCGTGAGCCTGGCGCTCCCCTGGCTCGAGTCCATTCCGGCCTGGGGCGGTGTCTCCTCCCGGCCCCGTTCAGGCACGCAAGCGCCGCTTCGTTTCGCCTGCCTTTTCGCCGGCAACGGCTTCTACGAAGGGGAATGGTGGGCCCGGACCGAAGGGCGGTCCATGAAGTTGGGCAAGGTGCTGGAGCCGCTGGCGCCCTGGCGGCACAAGTTGAACTTCCTGAGGGGACTCTACAATGCCGAAGCCCTGAAGGGGAACATTCACAGTTCACAGACCGGCAATCTCCTCTCCGGAGCGCTTCTGGCGCCCGGCGGAAAGATCCGTTCCGGAACCAGCATCGACCAGGTGCTGGCCCAGCGCCTGGGGAACCGAACCAAGGTGCCCAGTCTGGTCCTGGGATGCGAAAAGTCGATCGCCAGCGTCCATAAGAACTACTCCATGCTCTACAGCTCCCACATCTCCTGGAGCTCTCCCACCACGCCCACCCCGCTGGAGATCTATCCGGCCCTGGCCTTTGACCGCCTCTTCAGGGAAGGCGGGGCCGAAGCCGGCGATGCCAGCGTGCTGGATGCCGTCCTGGAGGAGGCGACGGACCTGCGGCGGCGCATCAGCAGCCTGGACCGCTACAAGTTCGACGAGTACCTCAACTCGGTCCGCGAGGTGGAACGGCGAATCCAGCAGGCAGGGAAGGACCGGATGCTGCAGGGCTGGAGACCGACGCTGGAGAAGCCCGACCGGCAACGACCCTCCGACGGATTGCCCCAGGACATCCACGAGCACATGCGCCTGATGTGCGACATCCTGGTGCTGGCCTTCCAGACCGACAGCACCCGCTTCTGCACGCTCAAGCTCAATAACGATCTCTCCCAGCTTCGCTTCCCCCACCTGGGAATCGATCACACCATCCACCACATGCTTTCCCACGGGGATTCCGACGACTGGCTCAAGGTGAACCGCTACTTCTGCGAGCAGGTGGCCTACCTGGCCGGGCGACTGGATGAGGTCCAGGAAGGGGAACGGACGCTGCTCGACAATTCAGCCGTCCTCTTCTGCTCCAGCATGCTGACCGGAAACCACGATGCCTCCCAGTTGCCGGTGGTGCTCCTGGGGCGGGCCGGGGGCCAACTCGAGACCGGCCGCGTCCTGGACTACCTCGACGGTCCCAACCGACGCATGTCCAGCCTCTACCTGTCCCTGGCTTCGAAGTTCGGCGTCAAGCTGGAACGGTTCGGGGATTCCGACGAACCCCTGAGGAAACTCTGAACTTCTTGCACCTCCTTCCCGTTGGCTTTCCAAGAGTATTGTGTGAAGGGAACGGCCTGGGCCGCGCGGTTCGGGGGCAGGGCCGAAGGAACGCTCCTCGAGCCGTGGCGGGCGCGTGCGTCCGGGACCGGCGGGCATGCCCGGGGAGCCTCTGACGACATGCGCATCACAGTCGCAGGCACAGGGTACGTGGGTTTGGTGACCGGAGCGGTGCTGGCCGATTTCGGGCTGAAGGTGAGCTGTGTCGACAGCCACGCCCGGAAAATCGAAACGCTCTCTTCCGGAGGGGTGCCGTTTTTTGAGACCGGCCTGGAAGATCTGGTCAATCGCAACCTGAAGAAGGGGCGGCTGGCCTTTTCGACCGATCTGGCGGCGGCTGTGCGTGCTTCCCTGACAGTCTTTATTGCCGTGGGGACCCCGGACCTGCCGGACGGCACGCCCGACCTGAGCCAGGTCGATTCGGTGGTGGACGCCCTGGCCGGGTGCCTGGACGACTACAAGGTCGTCGTCACCAAGAGCACGGTGCCGGTGGGGACGGCCAGGCGAATTCAAAGGCGGTTGACGGAAAAGCAGAGGAGGCCGGTCGAGTTCGACGTGGTTTCCAATCCCGAGTTTCTGAGGGAGGGTTCCGCGGTGGAAGACTTCATGCGGCCCAATCGGGTGGTGATCGGGGCCGATAGCGGCAAGGCAGTCGCCATTGTCAAGGAGATCTATCGCCCCCTCTGCCTGAATGAGACTCCCTTCGTGATTACCAACCTGGAGACGGCCGAGCTCATCAAGTATGCCTGCAATGCCTTTCTGGCGACCAAGGTCTCCTTTATCAACGAGATGGCCAACCTGTGCGAGAA
>JAPOZE010000269.1 GCA_026706225.1 Acidobacteriota bacterium | reverse complement strand
TTTCTTTCAACCGGACTTGTAGTTGACCGAAGCCTCCACCAGGCCCAGTCTCAGGGGGGTGGTCAGTTTGGGAGTGCGTTTCACCAGTCGAACCTGGATGACATTGATTCCCTGCTTCAGGGGCGGGGTGGCGACGTCGTATTCCAGGGTCCCCGTCAGATACTCTCCCTGGTAGGGACCGCGCCTCCTGTTCCAGTAGGAGACCAGGTCAAAGGAGGGGGGCTGCTTGTCGGGCAGGCGCTCCCCGTTGAGGTGGACCTCGACCTGGTCCTGCAGAGTGCGGTTCTCGAACAGGAGGCGTATCTTGACACTGTCCAGGGTGCCCTTTCGCTTGGCAGATTCCAGGTTATCGGAAATCCTGAGTCGAAGGCGGGGGCCGCCTCCGGGCGGCGTCTCGGTGAGGTCCACCGGGAGTTGCACCGCCGGCACCGCCGACGAGAAGGCGGCGCCGTGGTTGTTCCATGCGCCGGGGAACCAGCGTCGCTTGTCCATCTGGTAGCGTTTGTTCAGCGTGGCCAGCCGCTCGGGGTCGCCGATTTCCTGGAACAACTGCCGCTTCCAATCCGTTTCCTGGGCGAAGTAGTTGAACAACTGCAGTCCGTCGGCCCCGCCCTGCCAGAAGCGCATGGCGATGGCTCGATTGATGTCCAGGTCGGGAGTGGGTCCGGTCATGAAACGGAGCAGCTCCAGTCCGCCCAACACTTGGCAGTCGGTGCCGCGGGCCGCCTCCACGAACGACTCGAAGGGCATGTCGAATGGAATGAAACCCCCTCCGGCAATGAGAAGGTCCACCAGGCCCTCGCGGATCCAGGTGCGCACGTCCAGGCCCACCCGCAGGGCATCGGCGAAGGTCGGTGGAACCCGCATGGCCAGTTCGATCTTCCGGCCGGTCTCCCGGCTCACCTGGTCCCGACGGCGTTTGATGTGCCGCAGCATGTCGGTCATGTGGTGGTGATTCTCCACCGCCTCGTGCAGCTTGAAGAAGGCCGGGTGCCGCATGAAATCCAGCTCCACGCCGTCCACCTGAAATCGGGTGAAGACCTCGGTGATGGTGGCCGCCATGTGCTCGCGGACTTCCGGGATGGCGTAGTTCAGGCCCATGCGGATCCCCCATTCCTTGCTCTCCTTGGAATAGCCGGCGGGGTGCCCGATCAGCCATTGGGGGTGTTTGAGCCGAAACTCGCTGTGGTTGGGTGAGTTGGGATCCACGCCGTAGTGGCTGTTCATGCGAAAGGAGCCGAACAAGCCCATGCCTTCCTCCCGGCACACCTCGGCGAAGGTGGCCAGGGGGCCCTTGCCCGATTCGATGAGCCGCCGGATGTTTTCGTAGACGCGCCATTCCCAGTCGCTCTTGAAGGTTCCGTGCCGGCGGCCGAAGACCTCGGCGACCTCGCTTTCGTAGTGGTAGACCTCGCGGTCGCCCAGACAGAAGCAGATGGTGTCGACCGGGGTTCCCTGGTAGCTCCGGACCACCTGGCGGAAGTGCTCGGCGGTGAGCGGAGGATCGCTCCCCATGATGGCGCCGTCGTGGTTGGACAGCATGCGGCGGCCGGTGCGGCCGGCAGGAATGGGGCGGCTCCAGCCCGCATTCGCAAGGGGCGAGGTCAAACCTCCCAACCAGGGGCCGGCCAGCAGCCCGCCGCCGACTGTCTTGAGGAACCGTCTTCGTCTCATGACACCTCCTTTTGAGATGAATCCCCTGCCCGCATCGGTCAGGGCTTGCCCGATTGCTCCCAGACCGGCCCTTCCGCCGTGCGTTCCCACATGGCCTCGAATTCCGCAGAACCGGTTTCGTCCCAGAAGTCGCTGACCACCGGATTGGCGTAACCCGGAACCGGCCCGGGGACGTCCGGTCCGAAACCGGAGTATCGTTGCCCGAATCCGGGGGGATTGAGGAACCTCACGTTGGCCCCGGGGAGATCGGGGTCGAACCGGAAGTAAATGCTGAGGCCGTCCTCATAGCGGGTCCGCACCAGGAAGCGGGTTTGCCTGGGGCGCGGGGCTTGGGCCAGCCGCTTCAGCTTCTCCCGGTCGAGGCTGACCCCCAGCCCGGGCCCGTCCGGGAGCGCCACGCTTCCCCCCACCACGGGCATGTCCTCGCGCGTCACCTGCTCCTTCCAGAGATGGCACCCGTTGACGTGGTCCAGCACGGCCATGGGGAACACGGCCACTTCGTGGGCCAGGAAGGCCTGGTTGATGGTGCCGCCCGTCTGCTGGAGCATGAAGGGCGTATTGGTCGACTCCGCCATGGCCGACAGCTTCATGGCGTGGCCGACCGGAGCGTGGCCGCCCATGAAACCGTCGCAGAGGCCGTCTCTCATGAAGACGTCGTGAGGGCCGTGGTGAATGAGGATGGGGATGGAGCACTTCTCCCGCAGCAGGCGATAGCCGTCGCGGTCTTCGGAACGGATGGGGTCTTCGATCCGTCCGGCGACCGGGAACTTTTCCAGTTCCCGCAGCACCGGGTAGACGGCTTCGAAGTTGGAGTCCTCGTTGAAGTCGTAGTGGATCTTGAACCCGGGGGGAGCGACCTTCTGCATGGCCTCGGTCTGATCGATGGCGTTCTGCAGGACATCCACGTGGTACTTGAGCCAGTGGTAGCCCCGCCGGGATACGTCAAGCACTTCCTCCGCCATTTCTTCGGGAGTCCGGGAGACGGTCCAGGCCGCCACCGGTATCCAGGAGCGCACCTTGGGACCCAGGAGCTTCCAGGCGGGCAGACCCAGAAATTTTCCCATGAGGTCGTAAACGGCCATGTTCATGGGAAGGTTCCTGGTGTCGGCCATCCAGTCGAACGGATCGCTGCCCAGGTAGTCCTTGAACCGGCCCTTCCGCAGCGGGCCGCCGCTCTCTCCGTAACCCTCCAGTCCCGTGTCCGTCCTGACCACGTAGATGACACGCCTCTGCAGGGAGAGCCCGTGATACCGGAAGAGCGCCTCGGCATTGTAGTCGTGATAGGGGGCGACCACTTCGTGCTCCTCGATCTCGACGATCTTCATCCTTCCCCGGGCTTCAGCCGGCAAGGAAAGGTAAAAAGGAGCCAGCCCCGCGCCCAGGGCGGCGGTCTTCAACAAACGGCGGCGATGGATCATGGCTTTCTCCGTTGATGGTCGTCTCCCTGGCGCCAGTCCGCGGACTCGAGACGAGCCGCGAAGCAGCGCCAGCAATCGTCCGTGACATTCGCTCTCGGACTTGTCTGAAGCCAATCGAGAAAGTAACCCACGAAGGCGAACGGCGAACCACGAATGGACACGAATGAACACCAATAAACGAATCGATGAGTTGAGCTTTTTGCAACATTCGTAGCGGATCAGGTCATCTTGCCGGCAAACCTGAGGTTCCGCCTTTTTCAATATCGGGTGTGACCAGCGTACTCCGAAGGCTCCTTCCCAAAACGCTGCAAGGTGTTGCAGACAAACATTGTCCAGCCGATGCCCACTCGCCCGGTGAGAAACGCGGGCCAAACGTGTGCCATCGGCAACGTGGTCAGGGCCGGCGCCAGAGGTAGGCCAGGTCGTCCTTGGGCTTGAAGCCCAGCACCCGCCTGGTCTTTTCGTTGAGAAACTTCCCCTGGGGCATGTCCGCGCAGATGAAGAAGATTTCGCAGCGGGAGGGCAGCCGGTCCAGTTCGATCTCCAGGCCGAGCCGGAAGGCCTCTCCGGCGTCATCCCAGGAGACGATGAAGGGCACTCCCCCCGAGCCCCGCTTCACCTGCTTGGGGTCGCGAAAGTTGTAGAACAGGTAGTCCAGCACGTAGACGTCGTGGTGCTGGCTGAACACCCGGCAGATCTCCTGGCCCAGGGATTTGGTCAAGGCGTAGAGGATGGTGCTGGGGTGGGGAGGGACGTCGGGCGTGATGCCGTGGTCTATGCCCTCGTAGAGGGGACCGGTGATGGTGAAGTGGGGTCCGGTGTTGATGACCCGGCGAATCCCCTGGTCCACCGCCGCCCGCATGATGTTGTAGCAGCCCAGGGCGTTCACGTCGAAGGCGATCCGCCGGTGCTCCCGCAGCACCGAAAGGTTGAGGATGGCGTCCATTCCCTCGGCGGCCCGCTGGACCTGCTCCATGGAGCTGACATCCACCCGTTGGAAGGGATGAGGCGTGTTTTCCTTGGGCGGCTTGATGTCGGTGAGCAGGAGCTGGTGGTGGTCCTCCAGCGCCTTGACCACGTGGGGCCCCAGGTAGCCGGTGGCTCCGATGATGAGCACTTTCATGGATCTAACCTGCCATTCTCCTCAGGGCTTGAACCAGGGCCGGTAGCCCAGAGCCCCCTTGGCGTTGGAGACCGGGAAGCGGGACCCCGGGAACTCCGACTGCACGTTGAAGATTCTCCAGCGGCCCACGCCCTGGGCGTGGTCGGAGAGCTTGGCGTCCAGGGCGCCGGCCACGGCCTGGGCCACTTCCCGCTCCTCCACCCACAGGGGGTCGGCGGCCTGTCCCTTGACGGCCGCGGCCTTGACCACCTTGCCCAGTCGAAGCACGATCACCTGCAGCTTCTGTTCCCGGGCGAACTCCTTGCAGGTGTACTCGCCCAGGTGTTTGGCCAGCACGGAGGGCCGGGTGGTGGGCAGCGGGCGCCAGCGTTCGCTGACCAGGAAGTCCTCCTCGTAGCCCGTCATCAGCTCCAGCGTGCTGAGAAAGAGAAGACGGTCGACCCCGGCGTCCACGGCGGCCCTGGCCAGGTTGTAGGTCCTGCGGGTCAGGTGGTCGAGCTGTTCCCGCTCGTCCGCCCCCGAAGGCGGCTCGGCCACGTGGACGATGGCCTCCGCTCCCTGCACCAGCTCATCGGTGGCCGGGTCGTGATCCAGTTGGCAGGCGGTGAAGGGGAAGCGGCTGGGGACAGCCGTCAGGCCGGTGAGCCGGACCCCGCGGTCGCGGCTGAGGTGGTCGGCGATGACCTGGGCCAGCTCCGTCTCGCCGCTGGTGATCAGGACCCGGCCCTCGTTTTGGGAGGAAGCCTCGGCTTCCCGGTCGAGACTGCTGCCGCCCGTCAAGAGAATTCCAGCTCCCTGCAAGAGTTGACGTCTGTTCATGCCGTCCCATGCCGATCGTTGAGACTTTCCCGCTCGCCCAGATCGGTCTCCGAGTCCCGCCGCATGTGCTTCCCCAGCAGGTACTTGATTTCCAGCTCCAGGTTGCTCACCGCGATCCGGGGCGTGACCTCCGGGTCCCGCCGCTTCAGCTCCACCTCCAGGCGGTTGAGGCCCCTGACCGGCCAGTGGTCCGCCTCCAGCCTGTAAACGTACCAGTAACCGAACTGGAAGAAGCGCGGGATCTTGAGCTTAAACATTTC
>JAPOZE010000237.1 GCA_026706225.1 Acidobacteriota bacterium | reverse complement strand
CGTCTTTGCCGCCATCTGGCTGGTCAGGCTTGCCGCCAAGCCGATCGACGCGGTGATCGCCTACGCCGCCAGACTGGCACGGGAGCGAAACAAGGACAACTCGAACGACAAGCTCCTGGCTCGCGACGACGAGGTCGGACAGCTCGCTCGCCTGTTTCTCCATTTCTCGATGGTCATGGATTTCGACAAGGCGCGAGGAACTCCTCCGGGCGGGGATGCCTGATCCGGACACTTGCAGGCAGTGGAAATGTCCATACCCCGAATCGTACTCCCACGCACGGTCACGGTCCTGCTCTGCACACTGCTGCAGATCTGTTTCGGGACGGTGTATGCCTGGAGTTTTTTCCAGACGCTTCTGGTTCAGGACTACGGCTGGACCTTCACCCAGACCGCCATTGCTTTCAGCGTCGTCATCTTCACACTGGGGCTTTCAGCCGCCTGGGCAGGCATGGTTCTGCCCAAAACCGGACCCAGACTGTTGGCGACCGCCGGCAGCCTGATGTTTTCGTCGGGCTATTTTATTGGCGGACTGGCTCTTCATCTGGACAACCTGATCCTGTTCTACCTGGGTTATGGCGTGATCGGGGGGGCAGGGATCGGGCTTGGCTATGTCACTCCGGTCGCGACCACGGCGAAGTGGTTTCCGGACCGCAAGGGGCTGGCAACCGGCATAGTTGTCATGGGCTTCGGCATCGGGGCCTTTCTGCTCAGCAAGGTGCTGGCGCCCGTTCTCATGGATTATTTCACCGGAGGCAATTTGGCGCTTCTGTTCGCCTCCCTCGGCGCCATATTCGCCTGCATTCTGATCCCGTCCAGTCTGCTGCTCTCCGACCCACCTGCCCCCGCGGCCCCCAGCCCCGCCAGCGCCGGAGGAAGCGGCGTCGTTCCGGAATCGGAATCCATCGGGCAATGCCTGCTCTCGTCCAGGTTCATTGTCATGTGGCTGGTCTTCTTCTTCAACATCTCCGCGGGCATCTCGGTGATCAGCTTCCAGTCTCCACTGCTGCAGGACGTGTGGGGACTCGCGGATCCTACCATCGAGCCTGCGATGCTGGTTGCCTACGGCGCCACCCTTATCGCCGTCAGTTCGTTGTGCAACGGAGCGGGACGATTGTTCTGGGGGCTGCTGTCGGATCGCATCGGCCGTATCCGGGTGTTCCGCATCATTCTCGCCAGCCAGATGGTGGTCTTCGGCATACTCATGACCGAGCGCAATCCCTGGGTCTTCTCGGTGCTGGTCTGCTACATCCTGCTCTGCTTCGGGGGAGGCTTCGCCACCATGCCTTCCTTCATTCTGGACGTTTTCGGGGCCAAGCGAATGTCGGCCATTTACGGGACTATCCTGACAGCCTGGGCGGCGGCGGGGATCTTCGGGCCGCTCTATGTCGGGCACCTCAAGGACAGGTATCCCGATCGCGCCGTCATCTATTGCTTCCTGATCGGAGTGGTGATTCTCTGCTTCGGATACATATTCTCCTACCTGTTGAACGATGAGCGCATCCGTCTCCGCCGGCCTACCGTGACGGATACGTTGCAGCAGCTTGGAATCCCGTTGCCCCAGAGGAATTGACGGGTTGCTGCACCATCTTGCGTACTCCGGCTGACCGCGGCCGGGGATACTCCGCTCCACTTTTCCAAAAGACTCCGAGACGCTCCCGGTATTGCAATACTGGCGATGGATCCTAAGACTTGCGTGGGAGGAAAAAATCGATGCAGCAACCATCCGATAGGGAAAGGTCAAGGATGCGACGATTGCTGAGTCTCGATTGGGATGCGATCGCGGGCATCCTGGCCGCGGTGGCTGCCATCGTCATGCACTTTCTGCACCTGATCGATCAAGGAGTCCTCCTGATGATTACGGTGGTGTTGCTGGCTCTGCTCTTTCTGCGGGCCTTGCGGCGGGAGCCAGCAAACGAGCGCATGGAGCGCAGCCTGGAACGCACCGAAACGGTTGTCACCGATATTTGGAGTGCGCTGAATCCTCCCGATGCCGTTCTGGTCGGGCCCCGGGAGCTACTTTCCTGCAGCCAACGGTTTGCCGGGCAGGCCCAGGGAGACATGGTCTGGTTCCATGTGTGTCTGCTGATGTTCAAGCCGCAATCCCTCTTCGACGCCCTGTTGCGTCCCGCTGTCGAAAACCCGATGGTTCGATCCATTCAATTCGTGCTGGACCGGAGCCAGCAAGCGTTGTGGGAGTCGGAGGTCTTGCCGAAACTGCAGGAGTGCCGTGGGTACCGGAAAGTTCGCCCTCCCGCTTGGACCGGCATCGATGAAAATGTTTCCTTCATTCTGGCCGAAACCGCACCCGGGCAAAAGACCGAAGCCCTGCTGAGCTTCTGGGGGGAGCCTTTCATGTCCCGAAGCACCGGAGGGGAAATTCCCAGATACATCTTCCACGTTCAGGGGCACTCGGAGCTGGTGGCGCAGCTGGTGGAAGTGGAACGGAGGTATCGCCTCGGTTCCTGAGAGCTGGCCGGGTCGGCCGGCAGCAATATTGGGGCGTCCAACCGACGGGGGACTACTCTTCGTCGACGGGATCCAGGAATTGGACCAGTTTGCGGTTGGAGGGAGAACAACGGAGCTTGACCAGTGCCTTGGCCTCGATCTGGCGGATGCGCTCACGGGTCAGGGACAGGTTCCTGCCAATCTGCTCCAGCGTGTGGGTGACCCCGTTCTCCAGTCCGAAGCGAAGCCGGATGACCTTTTCTTCCTTCGGATTGAGCGTCTTCAGAGCGCTTTCGGCGGCCTCCTTCAAGTCACGGTTCTTGAGCAGGTCGTCCGGTGAGGCCGCTTTGTCGTCCTTGATCAGATTTCCCAGCACGGAGTCCTCGTTCTGACCGACGGGGGTGTCCAGCGAGATGGGCTGACGGGCGATCTTGAAGGCCTGGCGAACCTTGCCCACCGGAATGTTCAGGTGGCCGGCAATTTCCTCTGAGCTCGGCTCCCTTCCATACTCCTGCACCAGGGCCCTGGAAGCCCTGATCAGCTTGTTGATGGTTTCGACCATGTGTACGGGGATGCGGATCGTCCGGGCCTGGTCCGCCAGGGCTCGGGTCACCGCTTGCCGAATCCACCAGGTGGCGTAGGTGGAGAACTTGTAGCCGCGCCGGTATTCGAACTTGTCCACCGCTCTCATGAGACCGATGTTGCCCTCCTGAATCAGGTCCAGCATGGGCAGGCCGCGCCCGGAGTATTTCCGTGCGATGGAAGCCACCAGGCGAAGATTGGCTTGAGCCAGATCACGCTTGGCCAGAGCCACGTTCTTGCTGTTTCGAGTGAGGACGGCCAGGGTCCGCCGCAGCCCTTCCCGGCCGGTCCTTGAAGAGTGCTTGGGGCCGGCCGAGGTCGCATCGTTGCCGGGAGCCCTCGATTTGGCTCGGCTGGCGGACAGGTCCTCGTAGTGCTGCCTGAGCCGCCCGATCAGACGAGCGCGCTCGGTGTCGGTCAGTTGCAGGCGCCGAACCGCTCTGGAGACGAGGACGGTGTGGCGGGCAAGCCGGTGTCCCAGTCGACGACGTTCTCCGGGGTTGCCCGGTTCGGCCGAGGCCGATTGGCGCTGCAACCGCTCCCATTCTTCGGCCAACTCTCCAATCCTTCGGATCCGGTCCAACGCGTCCCGAAGCCTCGCATCGATCAAGTCGCCGTTGGATACCACCACCCGGTTGACGGAACGCTCGCCCCTCTCCAGTTGAGCGCCCAGCCGGAGGATTTCACCCACGACGAAGGGAGACCGGGACAGGGCCTTGGAAATCTTGAGGTTGCCCCGTTCAATGCGCTTGGCCAAGGCGACTTCTCCTTCGCGGGTCAACAACGGAACCGAACGCATCTCCTGATAGTAGAGGCTGACCGGGTCCGTCTCGCTGGCACGGTCCAGAGCGCCGGGTGTCAGGTCCAGTCCGGTGGAGTCTTCCCGATCCTGAGTTCCGGTTCCTTCGCCTGCCCCAAGGACACCGGAGTCTTCGTCGTTGGCCTGTCCTCCCAGGGGACTCTGCCGATCCGATTCCTCCCCAAGAAAACGGCTGGTACCTTCCGGGAGGGCTTCCGCGAGTTCTTCATCGAGTGCGCCGGGCCGCGGAGCTACCTCGCGCGCATCGGCACTCGGAGTCAGGGTTTGCTCCAACAGCTTGTCTTGTTCCGTACGGGGAATCATGGGTCTGTTTGACTCGCCTGTTTGAGAATCGAAGGGGGGCCCTGGATGGCTGCGGCCTAAATTTGACGTCAGGAGCGCAATCTGACAGGCCGCCTGTGAGTCATCCCATGGCACGGCGGCGCAAACTCCGGCAAGGCTGCGATGCACCTCTAGGGCACCGTGTCATGTGGCTGGTAAACTGCCTGGAAGGGCTTCTGAAAACGAGGGATCGCTCGTGGGACCTCGCAGGTCGTCAGCGTCGCCTGGTCGATTCACCCTGATGGGCTGATGTCCGGTTACGGTCTGCAGGAGTTTGTTCCAACCTTTAAACAGGAAAGTATAGCGCAGGTTGCCTCTTCGGGCAACGATGAATCAGCCCGATCAACCCTTCATGACCGCCAGCGGAACCAGCTTGGCCAGCCTGGTAGCGATTCCCGCTCTTTCCACGACTTCCACGACCTGGCTGACATCCTTGTAGGCGTCCGGTTTTTCCTCCACCAGCCCGGACCTGGATTGCGCCCTTACCAGGATCCTCTTGGCCGCCATCTCCTGAAGCAGCTTCTCAGCCGGCGTTTCCCGCTTGGCCTGGCTGCGGCTCTTGGCCCGCCCGGCACCGTGGCAGGAGGAACCGAAGGTTTCCGCCATCGCCCGTCCCGTGCCCACCAGGACATAGGAGCAGGTCCCCATGCTTCCAGGCACCAGAACCGGCTGCCCCAGGTCTCTGACTTCCCTCGGCAGAGCCGGATGGCCCTTGGGGAAGGCCCGGGTAGCGCCCTTGCGGTGAACCAGAACCTCCCTGGTCTTGCCGGCGATCCGGTGATTCTCCCTCTTGGCGATGTTGTGGCAGACGTCATACACGATCTTGAGCTTGTCGTTTCCCAGGATCCGGCCGAAAGCCCGCCGGGTCCAGTGAGTGATCATCTGCCGGTTGGCGAATGCGAAATTGGCGGCCGCCGCCATGGCCGCCAGGTAGTCCCGGCCTTCGCCGGAGTTGATGGGGACGCAGGCCAACTGGCGGTCTGTCACCTTGATCCGATGGCGCTTCATGGCTTGCTGCATCAGATCCAGGTAGTCGCTGCACACCTGGTGGCCCAAGCCGCGGGATCCGGTGTGGATCAGCACCACCACCTGGTCTTGGTAAAGACCGAAACGACCGGCAAGCTCCGTGTCGAAGAC
>JAPOZE010000299.1 GCA_026706225.1 Acidobacteriota bacterium | reverse complement strand
CGACCTCTGGAAGCTCCTCCTTCAGGCGGGAAAGCCGGCCGGCCTTCGCCCGGCGGGCCTTGACGCCTGGAACATCCACCGGCTCGAGGCGGGAATCGCCTGGTATGGCGTCGAAATGGACGAAGCCCGCATACCCCTGGAGACCGGGCTGGAAGAGGCCATCAGCTACAGCAAGGGGTGCTACATCGGCCAGGAGGTGGTGGCCCGGGCCACTTTCCGCGGACATGTCAATCGCAGGCTCATGGGTCTCCTGCTGTCATCCGGGGAGCCGGCCCGGGGGGGAGACAAGATATTCCGCAACGGGCGGGAGGTGGGCTGGGTTACGGACAGCGCCTACTCACCCAGGCTGCAGCGAGCCATCGCGCTGGCTTATGTTCGCAAGGAGGCCTGGGACCCCGGCACGAGCGTGGGAGTCGATAGCGCCGGAGGCCGGACCGATGCCGAGGTGAGGCAGTACCCCTTCGACTGAAGGCGCCATGGACGGAATCTCGCTCGACGGACGGCGGGATGGCTCCTTCCAGGCGTTCGCCGTCTCTCCCACCACCCGACGGTTACCAGCCAATGCCATCCTATCGCTTCACCACTGAGCTGGAGATTCGCTTTCGAGACCTGGACGCCCTGGGCCACGTCAACAACGCCGTCTACCTCACCTATTTCGAGATCGTTCGCACCCGATACTGGAAGCACCTGTTCGGACTCCCTCCCGCCGATGACTGGGGATTCGTGATGGTGCGGACCGAGTGCAACTACCGCTCCCCCGCCCTCCTGGGAGAGACCATTACCATCGCCGCCCGGATCTCCGCCCTCAGGAATTCCAGCTTCACCTTCGAGTATCGCCTGACCGAGAGCCGGACAGGGCGCCTGATTGCGGACGGCCTTTCCGTGCAGGCCTGTTTCGACATGGAGAGCGGCCGGACCGTTCCCATTTCGGAGACGATGCGCCAACAGGTCAAGGACTTCGAGGGCCTGGACTGAGGATTCTCCAACCCACCCGGGAACGCGGGCGTCCCGCCCGCACCAAACTGGCAAGGCCTCACCCAACTCCTGGACCCGACTCGACCGGCAACGGCGTCACGACTCTGCTTCGACCAAGCCCATGCCGGTCCCTCCCCAGGGTGGCGGGGCGCCGCATCGCAGGGAAACCGAGCAGCACGCAACTGGAGAGGATGGGGGCGGGACGCCCGCGTTCCCGGGTGGGCCTGCTCCCATCCCTCTTGCTCCTCGAGGGGGCACACGCCGTCACGCTTGGCGGCCCTTCGTGGATAACTCTCTTCTGTTGTTTCAGATACGTCCTGCCCCGGCCTTCAGGACTCTCAAATTTTCCAGGAAGGGAGGCCGGGCGACACCGGCGTCGGTGATGATGGCCGCCACGTAGCGGTGTGGGGTCACGTCAAAGGCAGGGTTTCCGGCGGGGGCACCCTGGGGAGCGATGGCCCTTTCGCCCAGGTGGGTCACTTCACGCGGGGAGCGCTGTTCAATGGGGATTTCCTCACCGGTGGGAACGTCCAGATCCACCGTCGACAGGGGCGCCGCCACGTAGAAGGGGATCTGGTGCTCCCTGGCCAGCACGGCGACCGAATAGGTGCCGATCTTGTTGGCAACGTCGCCGTTGGCCGCGATCCGGTCTGCTCCTACAACCACGCAGTCTACCTGTCCCTGCTTCATGTAATACCCTGCCATGTTGTCAGTGATCAGGGTGACCGGTATGTCGTCTTTTTGCAGTTCCCACACGGTCAGGCGGGCTCCCTGCAGAAAAGGCCGGGTTTCATCCGCCAGCACCTCCACTCTCTTGCCCTGCTCCACCGCAGCCCGAACGACTCCCAGTGCCGTGCCGTAACCGGCGGTTGCCAGGGCGCCGGCATTGCAGTGGGTCAAGACCCGGGAACCGTCCTGGATGAGGGCGGCCCCGTGGCCTCCCATGCGGCGGTTGAGTCGAATGTCCTCGTCGTGGATGCGCAGGGCCTCCGTCTTGAGGGCGGCAGCCACAGCCGCGGGCCCCTGGGACTCGTATCGCCGGTAGACCCCCTTCATCCGTTCGATGGCCCAGAACAGGTTCACGGCGGTGGGCCGGGTCGAGGCCAGCGTCCCGCAGATGGACTGAAACGCCTGCTCAAACCGCTCCGGGTCATGGGACTTTATGGACTGAGCCCCCAGCGCCACTCCCATGGCGGCGGCAACTCCAATGGCCGGCGCACCTCGAATGACCATGTCCTTGATCGCCTGCGCCACTTCCTCATGGGTCTTGAACACGGGGTATTCTTCGACGGCCGGCAATTTTCTCTGGTCGATCATGACCACGCCTTCGTCGCTCCATGCAATGGTCTCGAACACGATCTTCAGCCTCCCAATTGCGGTGTGACTACAGGTAAGCCCGCCAACCGCCACGGACTATACCACAGACGCGGGGCGCCCGGAGACCCAAGGCGGCTCGGCTGGAACGGCCTGGAATTCAGCTACCCTCGTTCTTCCCGCCGGTCCTTGGTGGTCCACAGGGACCATGGCCATCTCCTCTCGTCCGGCAGAGAGGTGGTTTTGATTTTTGCGGAGGGTTCGGCTATATTCAGGCTCTCTCGAAAGCGCCGGGTGGCGAGTCGGCATGGCTTGCCGGACGACTCGGAAGGTGACGTTCTAACCTATCCTCAAGGAGAAATCTTCTATGGATCGAAGAAAATTCACTCAGGTCATGGGAGCCGCCGTGGCCGGCATGGTGGCGGGTTCCAAGGCGGTCAGCCAAACGGATTCCCTGTTGCTGGCCGATGACAAGAAGAAGTCCAAGCACGTCTGCAAGGGCCGCAACCAGTGCAAGGGCCAAGGCGGCTGCGCCAGCGGCGACAACGGCTGCGCCGGCAAGAATTCCTGCAAGGGCAAGGGCGGCTGCGCCACGGCGGCCAGGCACTCCTGCAAGGGCCAGAACGAGTGCAAGGGCCAGGGCGGCTGCGGCAGCGGCGACAACGGCTGCGCCGGTAAGAATTCCTGCAAGGGCAAGGGCGGTTGCGCCGTTCCCCTCCACGGAGTCGAAAAGAAAAAATAGCCTGAAACACTCCAGGACTGACCGGTCCCCCGGCTATTCCGACCGTTGTATGCAAGTCGCGACTTCGCGGACGGGAAGCGGGACCGGTCCCGTCCGTCCGCTCGGACCAGGAGGTCCCTTATGGGCAGGAACCGGTGGAATCTACCCGACCTGGGATTCGGGATCGGTCTCCGTACCGTCCACTACAGCTACATTCTGTCCAACCAACCCCCCATCGACTGGTTCGAGATCCTCTCGGAAAACTACATGGATACCGGGGGGCGCCCGCTGTACGTGCTGGACCAGGTGGCGGAACGCTACCCGGTGGTGCTCCACGGCGTTTCCATGTCGGTAGGAAGCACCGACCCCTTGAACCTGGACTACCTGAAAAAACTGAAGGCCCTGGCCGACCGTACCCGGGCCCACTGGGTCTCGGACCACCTCTGCTGGACCGGCGTGAGCGGAATCAACGTCCACGACCTGCTGCCGATGCCCTACACCGACGAATCCCTGGGCTACACCATCGAACGGGTGAAGGCGGTTTCCGAGATCCTGGAGCGCCCCCTGGTCCTGGAGAACCCCTCCACCTACCTGGAGTTCGGGACCTCCACCTGGAGTGAAGTGGACTTTCTTTCCACCCTGGCCCGGGAAGCCGACTGCGGGATTCTTCTGGACGTGAACAACGTCTACGTCAGTTGCTTCAACCACGGCCTGGACCCGGAAGCCTTCATCGACCGCGTCCCGGCCGACCGCGTGGTTCAATACCACCTGGCCGGACACACCCACAAGGGCACCCATATTCTGGATACCCATAGCGATCACGTCATCGATGAAGTGTGGTCGCTCTATCGACGTTCCTGCCAACGAACCGGCGGCGTAGCCACCCTGCTGGAGTGGGACGAAAACATTCCCAGCTTCGAGGTGGTTCACGCCGAAGCCCTGAAGGCCCGCCGGCACCGCGGCCTTCCCGAGACGGACCACGCGAGAGCCTATGGCACCTGATCTGGGCGACACCCAGAAATGGATGCAGGCGGTCATCCTGCATCCGGGCTCCGACCGCCAGGCAGTGGCTTCCCCCAGAGCCCGCAAACTGGTGCCGGCGAGCGAGTTCCCACGCCTGATACGCCCATCCCGAACGCTCGACTCCTTCGACCGAATCGGCATCTACCGCGGCATGTACCTGGCCCGCTTGCAGGAGGCCCTGGAGGCCGACTATCCCGGGCTGCTGCATTTTCTGGGTCGGAAACGCTTCTCCGACCTGGTCAGCGGCTACGTCGACCGCTATCCCTCCCGGAGCTATACCTTGAACCGCCTGGGAGATCGCCTCCCGGAATATATCCGGAGCAGTCCCGGCATGGTGCGGCAGGATTTCCTCTTCGAGCTGGCTCGCTTTGAGCTGCTGATGAGCCGGCTGTTCGACGCCCGGGAATCGCCGGTCCTCACTCCCGAGGCCATTGCCGCGGTACCCCCCGAATGCTGGGAGACGGCCCGCCTCAAACCCGTCGCCGCCCTTTCGGTGCAGGCGCTTCGCTACCCGGTGGGGGCCTATATGGAGGCGGTGCGCCAGGGCAGCCCGCGGCCCGCCACCCGGCGCAAGAACCACTGGGCGGTGGTCTATCGACGTCAATACGCGCTCCGCTGGCTGGATCTGTCCCGGCCGGCTTATCGGCTGCTGCAGGCTCTGGTCAATGGCGTGCCGCTGGGAGAAGCCTTGAGCGGGGTCTTGAGACGGGGGCGCCAGCCCGTTGGAGAGGTGCAGCTCTTCTCCTGGTTCCGCGGCTGGGTGACCGAAGGACTGTTTCAGGCGGTTGAGCTCGAAGACCAGCCGTAATCCGCTCGGGCGGGGATGCCGGGGGGCGATCTCCGGCGGAGACCGATGGGGGACCGCGATCCCATCCCTTCACACCATGGGCAGCACACTCACCAAGAGCCAGAGCGAAAGGCTGAAGAAGTTGTCGCAGGAATTCGCGGCGATTGCCAGGAAAGGGAAAAAGCCCCCAACCGCCTCTGCAACCCTGGCCGAACCCACCGAACACCACTCCGAAGCAGCCAAGGTTGCCCCTGCCGGACGCTCAAGCAAAGCCGGGAGATCGAAAGTCAGAACAGAGCGGAATCAATAAATTGTCGATTGCTGCCGCCGGATTCGCGACTGTAAAGGAAGCTGGCTCATGGGGCGTTTCTGCAGATGAGTAACGGGCTTGCGCTTGAGTCTGGTTTGCCGGTGTTTGCTACCGACGCAGCGACAGACATTCAAATTCCAGTGATGTTTATCGTTGTCCAGTAGAGTTTATAAGTGT